>JASHVB010000220.1 GCA_030039695.1 Acetobacteraceae bacterium | reverse complement strand
CTTGCCCTCGCCCGCCAGCACATACCGCCCATTCTCGTAGAATTCGCTGGATGCAGGATCCAGCGCCAGTGCCACTTCCTCGCCTGGCCGATACCCAGCCTTTTCGATTGATCGCACGATGAACGCCAGCGCCTCATCGGCGGATTTCAGGTTCGGCGCGAAGCCCCCCTCATCGCCGACATTTGTCGCATGCCCCGCATCATGCAGCTCCTTGCGCAACGTGTGGAACACTTCGGATCCCATCCGCACGCCATCCGCAATCGTGCCCGCAGCGATTGGCATGATCATAAACTCCTGAATATCGATCGGATTGTCCGCATGCTTGCCGCCATTGACGATGTTCATCATCGGCACTGGCAACGTCCGTGCGTAAACGCCGCCGACATAGCGGTACAGCGGCATGTCCAGGTCCGCCGCCGCCGCCTTTGCCGCCGCCAGCGACACAGCCAGGATTGCGTTCGCGCCCAGCCGCGATTTGTTCGCCGTGCCGTCGAGATCGATCATGATCTCGTCGATCTTGACTTGCTCCTGAGCCTCCATACCGCCAATCGCGTCGTAGATTTCGCCCTCGACGTTGGCGATCGCCTGCTGCACGCCCTTGCCACCGAAGCGCGCCGGATCGTTGTCGCGCAGCTCCACCGCCTCGTGCGCGCCGGTCGATGCGCCGGATGGCACGGCCGCCCGACCCATGGCGCCGCTGTCCAGCACCACGTCCACCTCAACGGTCGGGTTGCCGCGGCTGTCGAGAATTTCGCGGGCGATGATGTCAGCGATGGCGGCCATGCGGTGCCTCCGTGCATATGAGGGTTGGCGGGTCCGTACCACCTCGGGCGTCAGCTCGCCAGCCGCGGCGGTGTGGCACCGGCGTGACCCGCCTACAGGTGAATCTTTCCTGTCCGCCCCACACCACGCTGTTCGCGCAATCGTGCGTGGATGATGTAGCCTAGCCCCGCCATGAGGACAGCGGCAACGTTGCAGGAGGCAAAGGATGCGCTTGTGGCACTCGGGTGCGGTGATGGCGATCACGGCGGCCCTCGCAGTCACGCCGGAGGCGCGCGCGGACACCACGATTTACTACCATGCCGGCAGCTGGGATGCATTTGAGGCCACGGCCACCGGCGGCCAGCCGATCTGCGGCATTGGTAGCCACAACCTTGCGGACGGCAGCAGTCTTTCCATGCGTTTCCAGCTCGGCGGCTCCAACGTGACATTCACCGCCAGCAAGCCCGGCTGGCAGATCCCGGACGGCACCACGCTTCCTGTGGTCATGCAGGTCGGCTTGTCCGAGCCCTGGACAGAGCAAGCGATCGGAAATGGCGACAGGGTGGAATGGACCTTGGACACCGACGCCATGCAGACGTTCGATACGCAGTTCCGGGCCGCCTCCTCCATGACACTGACGTTTCCGGGAGGCACGGAGCCGCCTTGGGTGATCGGCCTGCGCGGCTCGACCGCGATCAGCAACGCCATGGGCCGCTGCATCTCCGACCTGCGGCAGCGCGCGAACACGACCGTACCGCCGCAGAGCGCAACGCAGCCGTTCGGTGCGGCGCCGGCCGCCTCGTCCGCGCCGGCCGCCCCGGCCGCGCCTGCTGTCCTGCCCGCTCCGACCGCGCCGGCGGCTGCCCCGCCCGTACCAGCCGTCCCGCGGCGGTCGGGCGGGTGAAGGCAAAGCGCCTCAACCGCGCCAACGCCTCCAGCCTGCCGCCAGGGCGGCTGGTTTTCAGGCTTGTCATGGCTCTCGGGTTTTGTATACAATATCCGAAAATCCCAGCCAACCGAGGACGCCCTCATGCCCGCACCGATGGACCAGGCCGCCTTCCGCACCGCCCTCGAATCCGCGGTGAAAGGCAACAGTGCCAACAAGTCGCCGTTCAGTATCGCGTGGGCAGAGGGCAAGCTCAGCCGCACGCATCTCGCGCGCTGGGCGGAGAACCACTACCACTACGTCGGCCCGTTCGCAGAATATCTGGGTTACGTCTATGCGCGACTACCGGCGCACCTCACCGAGGCCAAGGACTTCATCCTCAGCAACATGTACGAGGAGGAGATCGGTGGCGATCGGCACACCGACCTGCTGATCCGCTTTGCTGAGGCATGCGGCACGACAGGCGCGCGAGTGAAGGACCCAGACAACATGTCGCCGACGACGCGCGGCCTGCAAAGCTGGTGCTATTCCGTGGCGATGCGGGAGGATCCGATTGTCGCGATTGCCGGCCTGGTGGTCGGGCTTGAATCGCAGGTTCCCTCGATCTATCGGCGCCAGGCGCCAGCGCTGCGCTCGCAGTATCACTTCACTGACGAGCAAGTGGAGTTCTTCGACCTGCATATCGTGTCGGACGAAATCCACGGCGAGCGCGGTTATCAGATCGTGCTGACTCACGCCGACACTGCGGACCTGCAGCGTCGTTGCCTGAAGATCTGCGAGGTTGGGGCGCAGATGCGGCTGTTGTATACAACCGCGCTTTATCACGACTATGTTGAGGCGGACCTGCCGCTGCGGGAGCTCAACCTGGCCGCCTGAACATCATGCCACGAGTCGTCTTCCGTAAGGGCGGAGAGGTGTTTGCCGACGAGGTTGCGGGACACAGCAACCTCGTCGTGCGCACAGGCGTGCGGCGGTTTCCCTTCCCGCACCTGACCTTTGGCTGTGGCATGGGGAAGTGTGGCAAGTGCGCGTGCCGCGTGATCCAAGGGGCCGAGCACCTGCCGCAGCCCAACTGGAAGGAGACGACACGGCTGGGCGAACGTATCGCGCAGGGTTACCGGCTGATCTGTCAGTTATGGATCGATGACGATATCGAGCTGGAGCAGGACGACGCGCTGAATGCGGCGGCGGTGCGTGAGATGCAAGTGGTGGCGGCAGAGACGAAGCCGGCGGTGGGAGGAAACGGGCAGGGGACTGCTTCGCCGCGCTCGCAATGAGGCCGGCGTTTGTGATTCTGACAAGCCCGCGCGGTATCTACCGCACCCAACCTGGCGACCGGATGGACATGTGTGGGGCATATGGATACACGTTCTGCAGCCGGTCGACAGGACGCTTTGTCAGCGCCACGTCGTCGCGCGATCTGAAGGTTCGCGTGGTTGACGAGGGGCTGCCGCAGTGTGTCACCCATGCTTGCTCGAAATGTCTGGTGAAGTTTGCGACAATTGACGCGGCGCGGGAGCGGATCCGTTCGCTTCTCGGGTTCGGCTCTTCCGACATCTCCCTGTGTGAGGTGGCATGAGCGAGGCGGCGCCGCGTATGGTGACTGTGTTGTTCGTCACCAACGGCATGAAGGCAGTGGAGGCGCCCGAGAACAGTAATCTGCTGCGGATCTCGTTACGGGAGCAGGGTGGGATTCCGTTTAAGTGTGGGGGCGGGATTTGCGGGACGTGTCGGTGCCATATCGATGCAGGGCTGGAGAATACGGATTCAGTGAAACCAAAGGAACGGCGGCATCTGACGGATACCGATCTTGCGAGCGGGTATCGCATGGCATGCCAAACTTTCATTACTGGGAATATCAGCGTGTCCTGGGTGCCGAGGGACGCGGTGGCGACGGCGGCAAAAGCGTGAGAGCATGAAAACGCTTCATCGATTGGACCTGACGGAAGCACGTGCCATGGCGCGAGCTGCGCTGGACAAGGCCGCGGAGCTCGGGGTGGCCGAAACGGTTTGTGTCACTGACGCGGGCGGTTATCCAATCGTGCTGGAGCGCATGGACAGCGCGCGCATCACCGGACCGCAGATCGCGTGGAACAAGGCATTTACTGCGGCCGCGCATCGACGCTCGACCCATCTGTTCAATCAGCCACCTGGTGGCCCGGCATTGCCGGGCAACGAGGCGTTCGGAATTCAGTGGAGCTTCGAGGGGAAGTTCGCCGCGTTCGTTGGGGGATTTCCGGTCGTCGTTGACGGTGAAGTGGTCGGCGGCGTCGGGCTCAGCGGCGGGAACGGGGAGCAGGATACAGCGTGTGGTCTGGCCGCACTGGCGGCGCTGCGGGATGCGTTGGGCGCGGAAGGGCGGGCGGTGACCGCGGAGGCGGACATCAGGTTATGAGACCGCTTCCGCGAAGCAAGAGAGGTTTTCTTGGTTACATACGCTTTACATTCCAGAAGATCGCAAACCCGTTCAGCGCGCCGCTGATGTCATCGTGAAACGACGTTGGCTGGAACATCTGTGCCCAGTGGCACATACGGCAGATCCATCAGCGCCTGCCGCTGTAGTTCCATTGCGATCTTCTTCTGCGCCTCCGCCTCTGGCGCGTTGATCCACTCCGTGCGCAGCGCGCGAACGGTCAAAATGGCGAGAAGGTAACGCTGGCCGCGCGGAACGGTGGTACTGCTGGACATTCACGGCACCGGGATGAACGCGCGCGACTTTGCGCGTTCGCCGCTGCGGCAGGCAGACATAGCAACTCCCCCTGCAACGCATTTGGTCCAAGCGCTGCGGGTCAGTGGCGCATCCCGCTGACCGTCCCGGAAGACTGGCTGTACGCGCCGGCGATCCGGATCGTGCGTTTGTCCGGAGGAGGCCGCGGGCTGACCGCGGCGGCTATCTGAGCCGCCGGTGAGCGGCGAGCAAGGCGGCGCCGTGCGGCGTGAGTTCGATCAGCGCCGGCTGGCCCGCGATGTGCTTGTGCGCCACGAGGCCCGCATCGACCGCGTCCTCCCAGATCGTGAGGCGCGGGCAGGACGTACGCCACGCATCCATCACGTCGGCGTAAGGCTGTGGGCCGGCCGACAGCCAAGCGAGAAAATCCAGCGTAAGGGGCGTGATGGTGTCGGACATTGGCCGCGTTCCCCTTCGGAGCGGCGCATGAAGGGCACAGGCCAATATTTTGGTCAAATCGACCCGGGCGACCCGGCCGCCTGGCTATTTCGGCACGACTTGTTCATTGCCACCACGCGAACCGGATGGCGGAATGACCGGCATCGTGCCGTGTCGGTTCGCTGGCGGTGTCACATTGATCCCGGGATCGACATCCGTTGGACGTAGCGTGCCGTGCTGCCGTGAAAGCCGATCGCTGAGTGTGCGGTTATCAGCCCGAGCGTGCGGCGCGACCTTCTCTGGCGGTGGCGACGGTGAATTCGGCGGCGCCATCGGCGCTCTTGCGCCGGGCGGCGCGGACTGCGGGTTTTGGGCCGACGCGGCAAACGGTGCGGTAGCGGCGGCCAGAACGAGCAGCGCGGCGATGCTGCGATGCATGATGCATTCTCCCTGGGCCGGCAATGGCCTCAGGATTCTCAACGCATCGCGGGGCGGGGTGTTCCGGCGCCATAGGCCTCGACCACGGCCTGGACCTGGCCGAAGAAGCCGTCGATGGCGTGCTCCATCCAGGCACGGGCGTCCGGATCTCCGGCAAATGATGGATCGCCGTGCACGGCGTGCATGGCGAGAGTGCGGCGCGTCTCCACCCAACGCGGCGGATCTTCAGTGCGGATCGCCAAATGGGTCAGCAACTGCCGCACCACGGTTTCGAGCGCGAGCAAACGTGCGGAGAGATCTTCGATCTCCGTCATGCGAATCTCCAGGTATTAGTATGATGCCCGGAGTTTACTCGGGCTGCGTAGCGCAGTGCGACCCGGAAACGCCAAAAGTCGCCGGAACGTGAGAGGTGTGACGCAAAAATGGCAGGTGACATCTCGCAAAATTCACTTGTTGCCATTACGAGAATCGGAAGCAACGGAAGCATTCCGTGCAGAGTAGGCCACTGATGGTCGGGCTTGCGTTGGCCCTGACGGATGTCGCAATGAGATATGCAGATTCACCCGTCTAATACCCTCACGGCGCTTCGTCCAAGGTGGTCGTCGCGAGCCTTCCATGGACCCAGTGGATACAATCCCTCGCGTGGCGTCGATGTCGGTGATGCCACTACCGGGCGCGATGGAGAAGCTGTCATGCGAATCAAGATAGCGCGTGACCCGCTTCAATCGTCAGCCGGTCACCGTGTTTGCGCCGGTACCGACCACCGTGACGTGCCATGTCTAGGCGCCGTTCCGGTGACGCTCGATGCGGCCATTGCGCGTGCTGATCGGCACGTCTGATGCGTACAACATGTAGCTGGTAAAGATCTCGTTGATCATGTGCTCGCGTTAGCTCAGGCGAATGACGAAACCTCAAGTCTGCTCACTATGTGGATGTGTGCGCGCGCAGCACCGGCGGCCGGCCTATCATCCCGTCGAAAGCGACGATGCAGGAATCGGGTGTAACCAGGTCGGAATGTCGCTCAGGGTGATGCGCTGCAAATGCGCGGCTGTGGTTCGAATCGAGTACGGCGCATGCTCTCCCGAAACCGGCCGCGGCGCGCATCTTGGCAGGAGTGGCCGAGTCAATCGAGTTGCCCTCGATCGCACTGATATGGCGCGCGAGCGGACGCGGCACGATTGTGCCGGCGGATCTCCCTATCGAGCCCGATCCCCCACCTTTTGGCCGGGCACATGGAATATGCCAACGTGGTGCGCCAGCGAGCCCCCACATGGGGGGGCGCCAGTCGTAGAAGCTCTGTGGTCGGCCGGCACATCCAGATGGCGCCGAAGACGTATTTCAGGTTCCGGCAGACGTCGGCAGGCTCAGCGCAAGCGAATTTCTCTCTCGTCAAGACGAACCCGAGTCGGCCGCAGGTCGCGCGACCAGGCTACCACCGCCTCCGGCCGGCGCAACCCGTGCGCGGCGAGGCCAGGGGCCAGCAGTGCGGCTGGGTTGTCCGCGGCCAGCCGCATGGCCGCAGCGGCGTCCGCGATGCCCCAGGCCACGAGATTGCGCACCGCCTGGTCCAGGCATAGCGCCGAACCAGCCAGCGCGGCTTGGCCAGGGACCCGCACCGAGCCATCTTCAGCATGCTCGATCGCCATGCCAGCGAAGCGGTAGAGGCCGGGCGGCGCCCGGGCGGCCGCGGTGGCGTCGGTCACCAGCAAGCTCCGCTCCAGACCCTTGGCGCGCAGCAGCACCTTCAGGGCACGAATAGGTATATGGACGCCGTCGGCGATGAAGCTGGCGAACAGGCGGTCCTCTGCAAGTTGCGCAATCAGCGGGTTGCGGAACTTTGGCAACATCTGCGGCAGTCCGTTGCCCAGGTGGGTGCTAAGCACAGCTCCCGCCGCCGCCGCCTGTGCCACTGACTCATCGTCCGCGGCGCTGTGGCCGATGGCGACCAGCATGCCGCGTGCCCGCGCCCAGGCGATGGTGGCAGCCGCGCCTTCCTGTTCCGGCGCCACGGTCAGCAGCAGAATCGGACGGGTCAGGTGGGCCGTCAGTCGCTCCAGCAGCGCCGGATCGGGCGGGCGCATCGCCGCCCAGGGATGGCAGCCGGCATAACCGTGGCCCGGATTGAGGAACGGGCCCTCCAGATGGAATCCCGGCACCATTGCTGGCGCCAGTCCGCTCTTCGCGACCGCCTGGTCTAGTGCTTGAAGGCGGGCCGCCAGTTCGTCTTCGGTTGCGGTGATGATGGTAGGCAGACACGTGGTCACTCCTGCGTGCAGCATGGCCGCAAGCGCATGCTCCAGCGCGACCGCATCCACGTTCGCGTCATTGAAGTCCACGCCCGCATAGCCATTCACTTGCAGGTCGGTCAGTCCGCTGCTGTACATCGGCTGGTCCGGGAATTATTGCATTGTCTGCCGTTCCGCCCGCATGCTTGCGACGGAGTGTGAAGGAGGCGCGTGGTGCCGACGCAAAAACCGCGACTGCCGCCCAGCGTATGGCTGATTTTCATCGGCCTGGCGGTGGTCACCTTACTCGGTGTGTTCGGCAGCAGTGGCGGCGGCGGCGCCGGCTCCGCCGAGATCCCGTACAGCCAGTTCCAGCAGCTCCTAGACGCGGGCAAGGTCAAGCAGGTCACCGTCTCGGGGAACGTGATCCGTGGCACGCTGAAGGAGAAGCTGCCCGACGGCAACATTAACTTCAGCACGCTGCAGGTACCAGCCGATCTAGCGGGCTCGCTGGCGAAGCATGGGGTCGAGTACAGCGCCGCGCCGTCGAATGACGCGCTGGGCACGCTGCTCTCCTGGGTCATCCCACCGCTGCTCTTCGTTGGCATTTGGCTGTGGGCGTCGCGCGCCATGATGGGGGGCGGCGGGCGCGGCGGCCTCGGCGGACTGGGCGGCGGCTTGTTCTCGGTCGGGCGTAGCCGCGCCAAGTTGATCAACGCCGAGACTGGCATCCAAACCACGTTTGACGATGTAGCCGGCGTCGATGAAGCGAAGGCTGAGCTCCACGAAATCGTCGATTTCCTGAAACGTCCCGAGGAGTTCGGTCGCCTGTGGGCGCATATCCCGCGCGGCATCCTGCTTGTCGGCCCGCCCGGCACCGGCAAGACACTGCTCGCCCGTGCCATCGCCGGCGAGGCTGGGGTGCCGTTCTTTTCCACCAATGGCGCCGAGTTCGTCGAAATGTTCGTCGGCGTTGGTGCCGCCCGCGTCCGGGACTT
>JASHVB010000219.1 GCA_030039695.1 Acetobacteraceae bacterium | reverse complement strand
CTCAGCGGCGGCAGCTTCACCGCGATCGTTTCGCCCGACGGCAGCCTCGTTGTCCCGCCGCTGAAAGAGGGCGAGGGCATGATCGTTGCCGATCTCGACCTCGGCCTGATCACCAAGCGCAAACGCATGATGGATTCGGTCGGTCATTACGCGCGTCCCGAGCTGCTGAAACTCCTGCTCGACGACCGTCCCGCCCGTCCGATGCAAACGATGCAAGCTGGGAGTGCCCAGGATGAACGCCCCGATGAAGACGGAGCTTCTGATCAACGAGTTGCAATCGCGCGGGTTGCGGCTGACTGATCCGAAAGCCGGCGTCGAGAGCCGCCGCGGCGGAGCCGGACCGTCCGACCACAAAGCCGTCACCATCGACGGCATGACGGTGATGGTGCCGGTGCACACAGCGCCGGCGTTCGAAAGCCCTTACGTCGCCGAGACGCCTGATGAGCACGGCACTAGCCGCATTCGCCGCGACGGCATCGACCTCGGGCCGATTAGCTTTCCCAAGCGCCCGCACTTCTACGACCTGACGACAAGGGACGGCATCCCCTATCCGAAGATCGCCGTGCTGCATGGGCGCGACGTGCTGGCCACCACGGTGCTGCAGACCTGCATCCGCTACCAGAGCCGCACCAAGACCTGCCGGTTCTGCGCCATTGGCCAGTCGCTCGCCGCCGGCCGCACGGTAGAACGCAAGACGCCGGCGCAGTTGGCCGAGGTCGCGAAGGCCGCCGTCGAACTGGACGGTGTCAGGCACATGGTGATGACAACCGGCACGCCGCCCGGCCGCGACCGGGGCGCCGCGATTCTCGCCGAGAGCGCCGCCGCAATTAAAGCCGCGGTCGATCTGCCGATCCAGGGCCAGTGCGAGCCGCCCGACGGCGATGCCTGGTTCGCCCGCATGCACGACGCCGGCATCGACTCGCTCGGCATGCATCTTGAAGCCGTGACCTCGTCGGTGCGCGCCCGCATCATGCCGGGCAAGGCAAGCGTGCCGTTGTCGCGCTATTTCGACGCTTTCGCCGCGGCGGTGCCGGTGTTCGGACGTGGCCAGGTTTCCACCTATATCCTCGCCGGCCTCGGCGACACGGCCGGAGCGATCCTCGACACCAGCGAACGGCTGATCGATCTCGGCGTCTATCCGTTCGTCGTGCCGTTCGTGCCGATCTCCGGCACGCCGCTGGAAAGCCATCCCGCACCCACCGCCGCGTTCATGGACTCGATCCTTGGTCCGCTGGCATCGATGCTGCTGCGCGCCGACTTGCTGGCCACAAACATCAAAGCCGGCTGCGGCAGGTGCGGCGCCTGCTCTGCCCTCTCTACTTATGAACGGAGGCTGCCGGCATGATCTTTGATCCGGTCCGCCCATTCCTCGCCTGCGAGTTCCGCGTGAAGTTCGCAACCATGAACTGGGAGCGTGCCCGCGCCGCGGCACTGCGCCGTGCCGTATTCTGCGAAGAGCAGGGATTGTTCCACGACGATGACCGCGACGCGATCGACGAGATCGCGATCCCGCTGGTTGCTCTGTCGTCGCTCGGTGTCGCGCATGAGGACGTCGTCGGCACGGTGCGCATCCACGAAGCGGAGCCCGGACTGTGGTGGGGATCGCGCCTCGCGGTGTCCCCACCATACCGCAAGATCGGCGCGATTGGCACTTCATTGATTCGGCTTGCCGTGTCGTCCGCGCATGCCAGGCGCTGCCGCCGCTTCCTCGCCCACGTGCAAAGCCAGAACGCGCCCCTGTTCCACGCGCTGCACTGGCACACGCTGGATGAAGTAATGCTGCACGGCCATCCGCATCATTTCATGCAGGCCGATCTGGACTTCTATCCGCCGCTGGCCACACCCGAGACCGGCTTCCTGTCACACCTGAAGCGCGCCGCATGACGTTCGCCCAGGTCGTCGAGACGCTGCGCGCCAGCCGGGGAATTGCCGCCAAGGGCGACATCGCCGGTGTGTCGCGGCGGCTTGGCTTCAGTGCGGCCGATGCGGTGCGGGTTGGCGACGATTGCGCTGCGATCCCCGATGGCGAAGGCTACCTCCTGCTGGCGATCGAGGGCTTCATCAACGAGTTCGTCGCCGCCGATCCATGGTTCGCCGGATGGTGCGGCGTGATGGTGAACATCTCCGACATCGCCGCGATGGGCGGCCGGCCGATTGCCGTCGTGGACGCAATCTGGTCCGCTGGCGTCAGCGCGGCCGATCCCGTCCTGCGAGGACTGCGCGCTGCGTCCAAGACCTTCGCGGTGCCGCTGGTCGGTGGCCATACCAATTTACGTACCGACCGTTCGCAGCTTTCGGTTGCCATCCTGGGCCGCGCGAAGCGCCTGCTCTCTTCGTTCGATGCACGGCCGGGCGAACGGCTCATTGCCGCGCTCGATCTGCGCGGACGCTACCGTGAGCCGTTTCCAAACTGGGAAGCCGCAACAGATGCACCGCCCGCCCGTCTGCGCGGTGATCTGGAAATCCTTCCGGGCCTTGCCGAGGCCGGATTATGCCAGGCCGCGAAGGATATCAGCCAGGGGGGTATCATCGGCACAGCGCTGATGCTGGCCGAATGTTCCGACGTCGGGCTCGAGATCGATCTGGCCGCGATTCCGTGCCCCAAGCAAGCATCCCTCGATCGGTGGCTGCAGACCTTTCCAAGTTTCGGCTACCTCTTGACCGCCACCGATGCGCCTGCGGTGATTGCCCGGTTCACCGAACGCGACATCGCCGCTGCCGATATAGGCGTGGTGACGCAGGACCGGACGGTACGCCTCACCCTCTTCGGCGAGACCCTCACGATCTGGGACTTCTCGCGCGAGAGGCTGCTGGGCTGCGGCCATGCCTGAACTTCGCTTCACGCTGCGCTGGCCCGATGGCACGCAGGAGACCTATTACTCACCATCAACCGTCGTGCGCGACCATTTCGTCGTCGGGAGGGCCTATCCGATCGTCGAGTTCGTACCGCGCTGCCG
Source organism: Acetobacteraceae bacterium (assembly GCA_030039695.1). The sequence goes on along the minus strand of JASHVB010000219.1, from coordinate 3,717 downwards.
CCGCGCCCTGACCGCGGCGAGCGAGCGGGTCCGCGCCGTGCACGGCTATCCATGCCCGCGCTCGTTGGGCCAGCTCGCGCGGATCGAAGCCACGGCGGCGCACTACCCCGCCGACGCCACCGTGTTGTTCCAATCGTTTCAAGGACAGCGCCATGCCTCATGTTAGCGTCGCCGTGATCGGCGGCGGTCAGGCCGGCTTGTCGATGAGCTATCACCTGTCCGCTGAGGGCATCGACCACATTGTGTTCGACAAGAACCGCGTGGCGCATGCATGGCGCACCCAACGCTGGGACAGTTTCTGCCTGGTGACGCCCAACTGGCAATGCAAGCTGCCCGGCTTCGACTACCCGGGCAACGACCCGGCCGGCTTCATGTTGCGCGACGAGATCGTGACCTATGTGGAGACCTACGCGCAGCGGATCCGGGCGCCGCTCCGGGAAGGCGTCGGCGTGACACGCTTATCCCGTGCGGGCGCCACCTTCGCAATGGAGACCACGGATGGCGACTACACGGCAGACGCCGTCGTGCTGGCGGTCGGCGGGTACCACCAGCCCAACATTCCACGCCTGGCCGAACGGATCCCCGAGTCGATCCTGCAACTGCATTCATCGACTTATCGCAACAGCCGCCAGTTGCCGTCGGGCGAAGTGCTGGTCGTGGGCAGCGGCCAATCTGGCTGCCAGATTGCGGAGGACTTGCACCTCGACGGACGCAAGACGCATCTTGTGGTGGGCGGCGCGCCCCGCTGTCCGCGCGGCTATCGCGGACGCGACGCGGTCGATTGGCTGTACGATCTCGGCCAGTACGACTTGCCGGTGGACCAGCATCCGCTTCGCGAGAAGGTGCGCAAGAAGGCCAATCACTACCTGACGGGACGCGACGGCGGGCGGGACATCGACCTGCGCCGCTATGCTCTCGAAGGGATGCAGCTCTACGGGCGTCTGATCGATTACGCAGTGGGCAGGCTGGTGTTTGCCGATGACCTGGAAAAGAATCTCGACGCCGCGGACGCCAGCTACAACAACATCTGTGCGATGATCGACAAGTACATCGCCAGCGAGAATATCGTCGCGCCGCCGTCTCATCGTACTATTCCGTGCTGGCGGCCCGAGGCCACTATTCTTGCGCTCGATCCGTCGGCGCAGGGCATCACCAGCATCATCTGGTGCACTGGCTTCCGCAGCGACTGGTCCTGGGTGGATCTGCCGATTTTCGATGGTGCAGGCTATCCGACCCACGCACGCGGCGTCACCGCGATGCCGGGTATTTATGTACTCGGCCTGCCTTGGCTGTACACCTGGGGCTCGGGGCGGTTCGTCGGTGTGGGCCGTGACGCCGGTTACCTGGCGGGACGGGTCGTCGAGCATCTGGCCGCGGTGCCAGCGATGGCGTGAGGCAGCCCCTCTCTCATTGATGAGCGCCACAAGTTCCTCGAGGTGGCCGATGCCCCTGGCAACCGTCAAGCCGAAATCGCTGGCCAGACCGCGCATCGCGTTAACCAGCATCGTCTGCTGCTTCACCAGCAGCGATCGAGCTCAGTGAAAGTCCGGGATATCTTTCTGTTCCAAGCTTTTGACCGGCGCAAACTTGATATCGGGCCGGGATGCGGCCTCACAGAGTGCTGCCGCATCGGCGGCGTCATTCTTCCTGCCTTTCGTCACGAAGGGCTTGACCACCTCAGGCACGGTCAACTTCACATCGTGCCCGTTCACATCGTGCCCGAGCGCGGCCGGTAGGCGGCCCCAATTATGGGCCGCACCGCGCCCTTCCATGACAATCCTGCAGGCGCCGCGCCTTGAAGAGCGGGATCGGCTCGCTCCTTGGTAGCGTACGGCGCATCTCTACTCTCCGAGCCTCGTCAACAACGTGAATTAGAGGAAGAGTTTAGTTTTTCCTCACGCCCGCGCCCACAGTCGCTTTGCCATGATGCCCACGTTGGCTTCAATCGCAGAGGCGGCATCCAGGCAAAGATCTTCGCGGTAGCGCGACGCAATGAGTTGAACACCAACCGGATTCCCGCAAACTAGCCCGATCGGGACAACAACTGCCGGCAAGCCAAGAACATTGATCGACGACATGAACCTCAGATCATTCCAGAACAGCGAGCGAATGCGCGCGTCGCCGCCAAGATCTGCGTTCACCTCGGGTGTCCGCTTCACCGAGAGGGGTGTGAGTATAACTGGATACGACTCAAGGAAGACGAGCCAGTTGCGCAGTACCCGCGACCGGTATGCAATCGCCTCCATGTAGTCACGGCCCTCGAGGATCGTCGCCATCTTCAGGAAGCCATCGAGAGTTTGTTTGAAATCGTCGCTCCCAAGCGCGCGCATCTGCCCCGCCTGCAACACGGCAAGCTCACTCATGATCAGGTCGCACCAAAGCTTCCAGGTCCCTGCCAGGTCCGGCAGGTCGACCTCGACGATCTGGTAGCCGGCGTTGGCGAGATAGTCAGCTGCGACACGGACCAGATCGATGACCTCCTTGTCAGTCTCCATATCGTCGGGGACGCGGGCAAGCGCGATTCGGATCGGTTTTGGGAGCGGCGGCCCTTCAAGCGGTGCAGGCACCCACCAGGGATCGCGCATGTCTCGCTGGCTCATCACCTCGAGGCCGAGACGGACATCGCGCACCTCACGCGCCAGCGGTCCCTGCGCCCACATAAACTGCGCCATCAGCGGGCGCTCGACTGGCGCACTTGGGTTGAATGCGGGAATGCGTCCCTGTGTCGGCTTGATGGTCGCGCTGCCATTGCAATAGGCTGGCCAACGCAGCGAACCGCCAATGTCGGTGCCGTGCGCGATCGCACCAATCCCCACGGCTATGGATGCGCCGGCGCCGCCCGACGAGCCACCGCATGTGATTGCGCTATCCCAAGGGTTCTTTGTTAACCCATGCAGCGGGTTGTCGGTAAACCCCCGCATAGAGAACTCGGGCGTGTTGGTCATCCCAATGATGATCGCACCAGCCTTCTTCAGGTTGGCCGTCACTGGAGAATCACCCGGGGCGATGTTATTCCGGAACCCCGGAACCCCATTCGAGTTGGCTTGGCCTTCAACATCGGTGTTGATCTTGATGGTGACAGGGACGCCATGAAGCCTGCCTAAGATAGTTCCTTGCTCCTTTGCCCGATCAGCGGCACGGGCTGCCTCGATCGCCCGCTCACTAAGATCGACCACTATGGCATTGATCGCCGGATTGGCTGCTCGCATCCGGTCGATGTGTGCCTGCACGACCTCCTCGGATGACACACGCCCCCTGCTGATAGCATCAGCCATCTCGACGGCCGACCATTGCCAGATCGGTACTGCCATTTGCTCGCCTCCCTGCGACGCGGAATATACTACGCACTCTGCGGCTTGCTGAACAGTTTCCAGCCGCGTGCGTCGGAACGGTGGTGTCATGACACCGCCAATTGAACTTGCCGATTACAAAGCGCTGAACCAGGCAAACGGTTCGATGATGCTGTCAGTCGAGAGAAGCGGGACGACCTGAACGAGGTTGCTGCGAGATGATGACTCCCCTGAGCATCTTGCTCCCAAGCCAATCGATCGGAACTCCTGAACCATTCATGGGGGGTACGGTACTGCCTTCGGAATGTGTCTCGAACCAAATCCCATTTGAACCAAACGATCCCAGCGAACACCAAGAGCAGAATACCAATGGGAGTCAGGATACGTCCGAGATCCATTGTGTCATGCCGTCGCCTGGACTGAGAAA
>JASHVB010000218.1 GCA_030039695.1 Acetobacteraceae bacterium | reverse complement strand
CCTGCGTCATCCGATGGACCTGGTGATGGTGCGCGAGAACACCGAAGGTTTCTACGCCGACCGCAACATGGCTGTTGGTATCGGCGAGTTCATGCCGACGCCCGATATGGCGCTGGCGGTGCGAAAGGTCACCGCCGAAGCGTGCCGGCGTATCGCCCGCATCGCGTTTGAGTTGGCTCGTACGCGCCGACGCCACGTAACCGCCGTGCACAAGCAGAACGTACTGCGCATTTCGGATGCGTTGTTTCTACGTGAAGTACGTGCCGTAGCCACCGACTACCCCGACGTCACGCTGGACGAGGCACTGGTGGACGCGATGACGGCCCATCTGGTGCGCGATCCGTCGCGCTATGACGTCATCGTCACCACCAACATGTTCGGCGATATTTTGTCGGATGAGGCGTCGGAGCTGGCGGGTAGCCTGGGCCTCGGCGCCAGCCTGAACGCGGGGGACAGCCGCGCGGTGGCACAGGCGCAGCACGGCTCGGCCCCGGACATCGCCGGCCAGGACCGCGCCAATCCGACTGCGTTGCTGCTTTCTGCCGCCATGCTGCTCCGCTGGCTGGGGGGACGGCGCGGCGGGGCGTTCGTGGCCGCGGCGGACGCGATGGAGGCGGCGGTCGAATCAGCGATTGCCACGCCCACGGAACGGACAGCAGATCTCGGCGGGCCGCTCGGTACCAGGGCGTTTGCCGCAGTTGTGGCGGGGCGCATTACCGTGGCGCGGTAGCAGATCGACAATTGACTGGGGATTATCGTAATAATAACATATTAATAACGATGTAACCATTCCGGAATGGTAAAATGCCACTTGGCAAAATTGCCGGGCAACGGAGGGAAACATGGACGTCATCACCGTGCGTCTGACACGCAGCCTGACGAGCCTGGAACAGGCCCAGACGGTGCTTGCGAACGTTCTGAACAAGGTTGGATGCAGCACCTGTCTCTCCGGACGCGACATCCGATTCACGCAGGAAATCGACTATACGGTCGATGCCAACACGCTCGCTGTGAATGAGACATAAGGCTGAGCACTGGAGAATTCCGACCGCCGCGTCTGGGTCCTGGCGCGATTTATCTCGCCGGGCTTGATGCGCTCCTGCGGACACACAGCGACCTGATACGCGTCGTTGAAGTCGAGCCTCAGACGATGTGGGTCAACCCGACTGTGCCGGGCCTCGCGCCTCGCGGCAGCGATCTACGCCTGCAGCAACTTGCAACGCTACCGCAGCGCCGCCTGACACATGGTGTTGGTTATCCGATCGGCGGCACGATCTGTGACCAGACGCTGCATGTGGCCGAGCTGCGTCGTTGGCACGACCAGCTGCATGCGGCGTGGACCAGCGAGCACCTAAGCATACTACACGTCGCCGGTGTCGACGGGCCGCGATCTTGCGGCTTCCTGATGCCGCCGTTGCAAACGGACGCCTCCGTGGCGCTGGCGGCGCGCAACATCCGCCAGCGCGCCGCCCTGCTTGGCCGGCCGTTCGCATTCGAAACCGGCGTCAATTATTTCGGGCCGCGCACTGGGGAGATGCCGGACGGCGTCTTCTTTGCCGCGGTCGCCGAGTCGGCCGACTGCGGCATCGTGCTTGACCTGAACAATCTTTGGGTGAACGCGCGCAACGGCCGCGCGGCGGTAGAGCATGTAGTGTCGTGCCTGCCGCTGGAGCGGGTGTGGGAAGTGCATCTCGCTGGTGCGGAGTTCGCGCATGGCCGCTGGCTCGACGCGCATAGCGGCGCGGTCGATCCCAACCTGCTGGCACTGGCCGCCGAGGTGGTCGCTGGGCTCCCCAACCTCGGCGCAATCGTCTTCGAGATCGCGGCCGATCGGGTCGCCGGCTTCGGCGACGCAGCGTTCCTGCGGCAGATGGAAGCGATGCAACTGCTGTGGGGGCGTTGTCAGTGGCACGATTCACCGGCGCGCGTCATTCTGCCGCTTACTGCGTCATTCGATGTGCTTGCTCCCGACGCTTGGGAGGAGTTGATCGCGCGGCACATGCTGCCACATCAACACATGTCAACCGAGATGCACGCAGATCGCGCTGTCTTCGGCGTCTATGCGGCTCTGGCCGCGGAGTTCCGATGTGGTGCGCTGACGGATCTGCTGCCCAATACCATCCGTTTGCTGCTGCTCGCTGTGGGCGAGCCTGGGACGCGTGAGCTGCTGGCTCGCTACACGTCTCATGCGCCGCCAAACTTGTTTCCGAGCGATGAGGCGTTGGCGTTCCGCGGCTTCATCGAGGCGAGTGAATGGCATGTATCGGCCTTGCTCGACACCCTGCGCCTCGAGGCCGCGCTGATCGAAGCGATCGCCGGTAATCACACGGTGCAGGTCACATTGACGCGGCACCCGGAAAAATTGCTGGCCGATATTGCGGCGCGTCGGCTGCCGCAGCCTGGCGATGGCAGGTCATTCTCGGTGGAGGCTGGCGTGGATCCGGCACCGTTCGTGCGCCTGGTGGATCTCGATTGACAGCAGCCCTATTCGCCGCCTACGCCGAACGCGTTGAAGGTGATGAGCGTATGGGTGTCCTTCACACCGGGCAGCGTCTGGATCTTCTCTGTCACGAAAAGCCCGACATCTTGGTCCGGGTCCAGATAAAACTTTCCCAATAGATCGTATTGGCCCGATGTCGAGAACAGCTCGGACATCTGCTCGATGGAGTCTGCCGCCTCGCGCGCAACGCGATAGGCCTGACCCATCTCGCATTTGATCATGACGAAGATAGCTCGCATTAAGCACCTGTTTTCGTTGGATTTTTGTCTGGATTTTTCTTTTGTCCTACCCGTTCGGACAAACGAATGATCGCGGCGGACGCCAATCTCTCTTGGTCTGCTGCCTTGGTGTAGTGCTCGACCATCGCCAGCGTCTTGTGCCCGGTGATCGCCGCAATCTGGTGGACGGTGCATCCGGCATTCGCGAGCGTAGCCGCTGCCAGCTTCCGCAGCCCATGAACTCCAAGATCATTCGACAG
>JASHVB010000027.1 GCA_030039695.1 Acetobacteraceae bacterium | reverse complement strand
GCGGCGTTCGTGATCTCCATGTTCGCGGGCAGCGCCATCGGTTATATCGCGGGCCGCTCGCCGCGGGCCGATACGCTCATCGATCCCTGGCTTATCATCCTGCTCAACCTGCCCGTTCTGGTCGTCGTCGTCCTTTGTTACATCTGGATTGGCCTCAACGATGTCGCGGCGATTCTCGCCGTAGCCCTGGCGAAGGTACCGACTGTCATGGTGACGGTCCGCGAGGGTGCCCGCGCTCTCGATCCGGGGTTCGACGAGCTCGCGAGCGTCTATCGCCTACCGATGGGCCAGCGCCTAGGACGCATCATCATTCCTCAGCTTGCGCCCTATCTGGCTGCAGCTGGCCGCAGCGGACTCTCGATCACCTGGAAGATCGTACTGATCGTCGAGTTGCTTGGGCGGCCCAACGGCGTGGGCTTCGCACTTGACGAGCTATTCCAGACCTTCGACGTCGCCGGCATCCTTGCCTACGGTTTCGCCTTCGGGGTCCTCATGCTGCTTGTCGAGAGCTTTCTCCTCAGGCCTTGGGAGGTGCATGCCAATGCTTGGCGGCGATAAGTAGACCGATGGACCGGGGCAAGCCGCGCGAGGAGCGACTGCTCGTGCGCATTGAGACGAAGTCGTACGCTGAGCCCTCCGGCGGTCGCCGTGAGGTCTTGCGCGAGGTTTTCCTCGCCGGCGGAGCCGGCGAGATCATCGCGCTGCTCGCACCCTCTGGTGCCGGCAAGACGACCACGCTGCGGATCGCTCTCGGCCTCGACCGCGATTTTGTCGGCGAGGTCCGACGCCCAAAGGGACGGATCGGCGTGATGTTTCAGGAGCCGCGTCTGCTGCCCTGGCTCACGGTTGAGGCCAATGTCCGCCTCGTCGCCGGAGGAGCTCCGGTCGCGGCAGGAGAGATTGCGGCTCTGCTTGCGGAGGTTGGATTGGCCCGCACCGAGATGTTGCTCCCTAAGGCGCTTTCACTCGGCATGGCGCGTCGTGTTGCCCTCGTTCGTGCCCTGATCGGTCATCCCGTCTTGCTGGTGCTCGACGAGCCGTTCGCCTCGCTCGATCCAAAATCGGCAGCCGATCTCAAGGGTCTTATACTGCGGGCGCGGCGCGACGGCGCGCTCGTCGTGCTTGCGACGCATGATCTCGACCAGGTGCTCGGCTTCGCCGATCGTCTGCTCCTGCTTACTGGCCAGCCTGCGCGACTCGCCGCCGATTGCCCGACCCACGCCGAACCGTGCTCGCAGGATGCGACTTTGGTTCCAGGCCTCAAGGACATGCTTCTGGCCCGCTTTCCATTCCTGAATGCAGGGCCAACCGCGGAGGAACCACCGTAACGGCGCCAGCTTGCGCGGCGAGTCCGTTGTTTTCGATGCGGAACAGCCTTCCCGTGTGCCCTGTCAGGGTCCGGCAACTGGGCGGTTGCCGCGCGAGATTTATGCACCGAAAATCCCTTATTCATCAACGGGTCGATGGTGCCAGATCGGCCCCTCACGAGGTCATCCAAGGTATTTGTGCGATGCGACCCGGGTGACGACATAGTCCGCCGTTGACGCAATCGGAATCGTGCCTGGCAAGGAGACTTCCGGCGACGACGCTGCCAGGTTGAGATCGGTCGCATTGCCGATTGCCATCTCGGCCGAACCGTTCACGTCGTGCGCGACGACAAACCGGACGGGTGCGATACCGCACGCTCTCTATCCGATGTGTCGCGCTACGCGTCGGTCTTCGCCCCCATCATCGTCAGCTTCTGCTGAGCGTCGGCCGATGCGTTCTCGCCGGCAACCTTGATGCTCTTCGTCAGCGCCTTGGCCGTCGTGTCGAGCTGGTCGGCGAGCCTGTCATTGATCGTGTTCTTGCCGTCGTACTCGGCCAGCAACTTCTCGAGCCCACCGATACTCATGACGAAGTTGCCTTGGTTGGTGACGCTGGTGACGCGGCTGAATAAGAGAATAAGGTGGGCTAGTCGCCGGTGATTGTGCTCAGGTCGAGCGCAGGCGCGACATCGGGTTTGCGCGGAGCGCGATACATCACCCCGTTGGCTTGCGCGAGCTTCGCCAAGCGGCCCTCAGCGAACAAATCGTCAAGAATCTTATCCACCTCTTGAATCAGCGCTCTGCCGCTCGAAAGTCCCACAAAGCCGATATTGAGCCCAATGGAGTGCTGGTAACTGGTCGAGACCACGCGCGTTCCCGGATGAGTAAAATGCCAAGCATCCAAAGCGCGCTGATCAACCAGTGCAGCATCAATGGCGCCGCTCTCCAGTTTGCCGAACAGTTCGCGCTCTTGGTCGAAGTGAACCACGTGTTGGGCGAGTTCCCCCTGCCGATAACTCATTGCGATCAGGTCGGGCAGGCTATGGAACTGTTCGCCCAAAGTAAGATCCTTTAAATCGGCCAGGGCATGCACTGACCGCTGCGCCTGCGTCGGTGCCAGCACGACGGTTATGGCATCGAATCGGTATGCCCGGGTCGGAATCAGTTCTCCGAGCTCGATCCATCGCCGGCGATCCTCGGACTTCGCGCCCACAAAGGATGGCAGCTTGCCAATCCCCGCACGCGGTCGGCCGAGCTTGTCCGCCAGCAGCGGATAGTCGGCGACGAGTGCGCAATGACCGTCGGAGAGCAACGCATCCGCCTCGGTCACCGGATTATGGTCGGGATCGTCGCTCGTTGTGAACCATTGGATCTCGAGTGGCCGATCGAGCTGCTCGCTGATCAGATCGGCCAGCGCGACATCGAAACCACGCGGTTGGCCATCCTGTTGGAAAGCGAACGGCGGGTCCTTGGCTTGGAGGCAGACACGAAGCGGCACGGCGCCAAGTGTAGATTGCGCCAACGCAATTGTGAACCAACTTACCAGTGCCAGGGCCAATCGGCACGCCATGGCCTCAGGGCTCCTTGCCACCGGTGCGCACATACGCCCAGATCGCTTCTATCTCATCCGGTTTCAGGATGTCCTTCCAGGGTGGCATCGAGTTCTTGCCGTACATCACCGAGTGGAAGAACCGCGCCCTGTCGTTGTGCGGGAATTTCCTGAGATCGAACGACACGTTGCCGGGATTGACCATGTGCGGGCCATGGCAATGCGAGCAGATTTGATCGAACAACAGCGCGCCTTTGCCGAACTCGGCCTTCGTGGGTGGTGGTTCCTCGGCGCGCAAGCGCGGCACCAAGACCACCACTGACAAACAGGTCGAGGCTGCCGCTACGAGCATGATCGCGACAAAGTTCATGCGCTGCATCGGAGTGTCCAGGAAGAGTGCGAGGCACTCGGTGGGCGCCTCGCACTCAGGTCGAACTATCGGCTGAGGGCGAAGACCCACAGCGATCCACCGGCTGGGACCTTCGCCAGCCTTTCGTCGCCAGAATACAAATCGTATACGCCGCCGATGCCGCTGGAGACGGCAACGTACTGGACACCGCCCTGCATCCAGGTAACCGGCTGCCCCTCGATGCCGGAACCAGTCTTGAACTGCCAGAGCTTGGCGCCGTCGTCGGCATCGAAAGCTTCGAATTCGCCAGTCAGGCGGCCAGCGAACACAACGCCTCCCGCGGTCGACAGCACACCAGAGAAGCGCGGAATATCGCTGGGAACCTGCCACTTCGTCTTGCCGGTGAGTGGATCGATTGCCTTCAGAAAACCGCGCGGGCCATCCGGCCAGATCCAAGTTATGTCCGCGCCCCAGTAGGTCAGCCCCGGCCGGTACTGCACATCCACCGGCTTGTAGTGCATGCCGAAATACAGCGTATTCGCATACACCAAGCCAGTGAGCGGGTTATAGGAAACCGGGCTCCAATTCTTGGTTCCCATTGCACCCGGCCAGACATCGCCCTCCTTGCCTTTGCGAACCTCGTCGGTTACCTCGGTTGGCACTGGTCGACCGGTTGCCATGTCGATGCC
>JASHVB010000217.1 GCA_030039695.1 Acetobacteraceae bacterium | reverse complement strand
CGCATTCGGCCCGTTTGCGGCCAGGTCCTGGGCCGCGAGCACCAGGGCTGCCGCCGGCGGGAAATGGTCGCCCCGCGTTTGGCAAATTCAGGACTAATGTCCCAATTTCTGATGGCACGTCGCTCACCACCGAGATCACGGGCCACACCCAAAGGTTGTGGCGAGGTCAAGTTTTGCAACTCGACCTGGACCCGCCAAGGTGCCCGCGCCATGATCCCGGGGACGTCGACAGTCGGCACAGTCGGCCAAAGGCTCGGCGCGCTGGGCGGGAGGATCGCGGCGGCTCACGCCGGAACGATCGTCCCGCACGAGGATGTTATGGCACGGGGTCGGTCGCGTGGCCGACCAGACGTACGTCCCATGCCGCAATGCAAATAGCCTGGACGACGCCGGCGTTCTGCGGAGCCAAGCACGACAGCACGATCTTCCGCTTCCCTTGACTTGTGGCACTGCGGCATAACTCGGATATCGAGACGCCTACTGCGCGCCGTGGTTGCAGGCCAGCGGCGTGCAGCCCAGCCTGGATCAAAGCGAGGGATACCGGACGATGAAGGTTCTGCTGACCGGTGGCTGCGGGTTCATCGGCTCCGCGGTGGTGCGCCACTTGCTCCGCCACACCGGCCATTTGATCGTCAATGTCGACAAACTGACCTACGCCGCCTCGGAGGACGCGCTGGAGGAGGCGCGGCACGATCCCCGGCATCTCCTGGTGCGGGCCGACATCGCCGACGCCGTGGCCATACGACACGTCTTTCACACCCACCAGCCAGACGTTGTGATGCATCTGGCGGCAGAAAGTCACGTGGACCGCTCGATCGACGGCCCGGGCGCCTTTGTGCAGACCAACGTGGTCGGCACCTTCGTGCTGCTGGATGCCGCGCGCCGCTACGTCGGCAGCCTGGACCGCGAGCGGCGCGACGGCTTCCGCTTCCACCACGTCTCCACCGACGAGGTGTTCGGCGCGCTCGGGGAAGACGATCCGCCGTTCACCGAGGCGACGGCCTATGACCCGCGCAGCCCCTACGCCGCCAGCAAGGCGGCGTCCGACCACCTGGCCCGCGCCTGGTACCACACCTACGGGCTGCCGGTGATTGTCAGCAACACCTGCAACAACTACGGCCCCTGGCAATTCCCGGAAAAGCTGATCCCGCTGGTCACGCTGAACGCGCTGGAGGGCAAGGAACTCCCGGTCTATGGCGACGGTGCCAATCGCCGCGACTGGCTCTACGTGGAGGATCATGCCGCTGCCCTGGTGCGCGTGCTCGAGCAAGGGCGACCGGGCCACACCTACGCGATCGGCGCGCGGCAACCGCGCAGCAATCTGCAGGTCGTGCGAGCGATTTGTGCCCATCTGGACGAGCGCATGCCCGACCCTGCCGGGCCACGCGAGCGGCTTATCCGTTTCGTCACCGACCGCCCCGGCCATGATTTCCGCTACGAGATCGATCCCTCGCGCGCAGAGGAAGCGCTGGCCTGGACTGCGCCGCACTCATTCGAGGCTGGGCTCTGCCGCACCGTCGACTGGTATCTGGCCAACCGGGCCTGGTGGGAGGGTGTGCGCACCCAGCGCTATGCCGGCCACCGCCTCGGCACGGCGCGCCTGGAGTCCGCCGCATGAAAGGCATTGTGCTCGCCGGCGGTTCCGGCACGCGGCTGCATCCGATGACGCTCGCCGCGTCGAAGCAGCTTCTGCCGGTCTACGACAAGCCGATGGTCTACTACCCGCTGTCGACGCTGATGCTGGCGGGGGTTCGCGACATTCTGCTGATCTCCACGCCCGAGGACCTGCCGCAGTTCCGCCGCCTGCTCGGCACTGGCGAACGGTTCGGTGTCCGCTTCGCCTATGCCGTGCAGCCGAAGCCGGAGGGCATCGCCCAAGCCTTCGTGATCGGCCGCGACTGGCTTGAGGGCGACGCGTGCGCCCTGGCGCTCGGCGACAACCTGATCCACGGCGACCACCTGTCGGCGACCTTGCGCGCGGCAGCATCGCAGCCAATCGGCGCAACGGTGTTCGCCTATGAGGTGCGCGATCCCGAACGCTATGGCGTCGTCAGCTTCGATGCGGACGGACGCGCGGTGGAAATCGTTGAGAAGCCGGCCGCGCCGGCATCAAACTGGGCGGTCACCGGGCTATATTTTTACGATGCGAATGTCAGCGACTTTGCGTGCACGATCCAGCCCTCGGCGCGCGGCGAATTGGAGATCACCGATCTCAACCGCGTCTATCTGGAGGCCGGCACGCTGACCGTGCAGAAGCTATCGCGCGGCTGCGCATGGCTGGACGCCGGCACGCCTGACTCGCTGTTGCAGGCGGCGACGTTCGTGCAGACGATCCAGTCGCGCACCGGCATGCTCGTTGGCTGTCCGGAAGAAGTGGCGTTTCGCATGGGCTTCATCGATGCTGAGATACTGCGCCGGCATGCAGCGGGGCTCGGCAAGACTGAGTTGGGACGCGTGTTGAGCGAACTTGCCGCGGGAGAACATGATTGATCGTCGAACGCCTGGCCGTACCGGATGTGCTCCTGCTGACGCCGCAACGATTCCTCGATCCCCGTGGGTTTTTTTCCGAGACCTGGGTGCAGACGCGGTTCGCTGCGGCCGGCGTCGCCGGACCGTTCGTGCAGGACAACCACGCTAAGTCGGCGGATCGCGGGGTCGTGCGCGGCCTGCACCTGCAGATCGGCCCGAATGCCCAGGGCAAGTTGGTGCGTGTGGTGCGAGGCGCGATCTGGGACGTGGCGGTGGACATCCGGCGAGGCTCGCCGACCTACGGTAAGCATGCGGCGGCGGTGCTCAGCGCCGACAACTGGCAGCAGCTCTGGGTGCCGGTCGGGTTCCTGCACGGCTACTGTACGCTAGAGCCGGATACCGAGGTGATCTACAAGGTGACCGCGCCGTATGATCGCCAGGCCGAGCGTGGCGTGATCTGGCATGACCCGACACTGGCGCTGCCGTGGCCGATCTCGCCGGACCAGGCGCTGCTCTCAGACAAGGATCTGAAGCTGCCGACGCTCGCTGCGTGCGAAACCTGGTTCACTTACTGAGATGGATCGCCGGCCTGTTCTTGTAACCGGGGGCACCGGCCAGCTTGCGTCCGCGCTGGCCGAATCCGCGGCCGTCCCGGTCGTGCGTGTCGGACGGCCGGAATTCGATTTCGATCAACCGGAAACCATTGCGGCAGCGCTCCATGGTGCGGCGCCCTGGCTGGTGGTGAACGCCGCCGCCTACACAGCGGTGGATGCCGCAGAAACCGACGTCGAAGTGGCGTACCGGGCCAACCGCCGCGGCCCCGAGATCCTGGCGCGACTGTGCGCCGAGCGGGGCCTGCCGTTGATCCACATTTCGACCGACTACGTGTTCGACGGCGCCAAGGGCGCTCCTTACGTCGAGGCCGACCCGGTAGCGCCACAAGGGGTCTACGGCGCAAGCAAGCTGGCCGGGGAGAGTGCGGTGTTGGCAGGGTGCCCGCAGGCGATCGTGCTGCGCACGTCGTGGGTCTACGCCGCAACGGGACGCAATTTCGTTCTGACCATGCTGAACTTGGCCAAAACACGGGATCATCTGCGGGTCGTTGCAGATCAGTTCGGGTGCCCGACCGCGGCACAGGACCTCGCGGCAGCGATCCTGGCCATCGCCATGCGCATCCGTGCCGACGGCTGGCAGGCGCGCTTCGGTGGCGTGTTCCACGCCGCGGGCAGTGGCTGGACCACGTGGCACGGTCTCGCTTGTGCCGTGTTCGAAGAAGCCGCCCGACACGGGTTGAGGGTCCCACGGGTGGATCCAATCACTACGGCGGAGTACCCGACGAAAGCGAAGCGCCCGGCGGACTCGCGGTTGGATTGCAGCAGGTTCGCCGCGGTGTTCGACACGCGACTGCCGCCATGGCGGCCCAGCCTGGCACGCACAATCGACGCGATCTTTGCGACGCGTTGAGTGTCATTGCGACGTCGCCGGCGTGGCGGCACCCTCGGGGTACCGTCGCGACGGGGTCGCAACAAAGAAAAGTCCTGCATGCAGCCCCCCGCCTCAGGCGCGACCGGCGCCGTGGGCATGACCGTTATCGCAGCTTCGATCGGTCAGACACTATCCGACTGCTACAAGCATGTGCCGTCAAGCTGCGGAGGTCGTCTGTCAAGCGTGATGCTGACTAAGCGCGCAAACAACGCGCACCCGTCGCGCGAGAGATCGTTCCCAGTCGCCTCCCGCTGCTCCGGCCCCTGTCAATCAATCCGCCCCTCCCCCTCCCGCAACGGCATCAGTCGCCATAACTTGGTGGAGCGCCCTTCGCTGCCCGGAGCCCGCCCCGATGACCTCACCGATTGACCTCCTCTCCGATCTGATCGCCAAAGCGCGCGCCGCCGGCGCTGACGCGGCCGACGCTCTGCTGGCGTCCGGCACCTCGCTATCGGTCTCCTGCCGCCTCGGTGAGACTGAACATGTCGAGCGCGCCGAAGGCCGCGACCTCGGCCTGCGCGTTTTCCTCGGCAAGCAGGCGGCCGTCGTCTCGTCCACCACGATCGATCCGTCCCGCTTCGCCGAACTGGCCGAGCGTGCCGTCGGCATGGCGCGTGTGGTGCCTGAAGACCCCTACACCGGTCTGGCCGACACCGCGATGCCGCCACGCAGCATCGAACTGGATTTGAACGACCCGGCCGAACCTTCCGCCGAGGCCCTGATCGCCCGCGCCGCCGCCGCCGAGGATGCCGCCCGCGCCGTCGCCGGCGTCACCAACTCAGAAGGTGGCGATGCCGGCTTCGGCCGCACTGAGGCAGTTCTCGTCACCTCCGCCGGCTTCGCCGGCCAGTGGGTCCGCACCAGTCATACCGTTTCCGCCGCGGTGCTCGCCGGCTCCGGCACCGATATGCAGCGCGACTATGACTCGCACAGCACCGTGCACCTTGCGGACCTGGACGACCCGGTCGCGATTGGCCGCAGCGCGGGCGAACGGGCGGTGAAGCGACTGCATCCCAATCGGCCCAAAACCGCCAAGCTCCCCGTCGTCTACGACCCGCGCGTCGCCGGCAGCCTACTCGGGCATTTCGCTGCGGCGATCAACGGCGCTGGAGTGGCGCGTGGCACGTCTTTCCTCAAGGATAAGCTCGGCCAGCGTGTCTTCGGCGCCGGCATCACCGTGCGGGACGATCCGCTGCGCGTGCGCGGACTGCGGTCACGCGTTTTCGATGGCGAGGGCACACCGACAGAACAACGCGACTTGATCGCCGACGGTGTGCTGACGACATGGCTTCTGGACAGCCGCTCGGCGCGGCAGCTCGGCATGCGCTCCACCGGGCATGCGGCGCGCGGGACCGGTGGCCCCCCATCGCCGTCACCCACCAACCTTTACCTCACGGCCGGCAGCACAAGACCGACGGAGTTGATGGCCGATATCCAGCTGGGCCTTTACGTGACCGAGCTGATCGGCATGGGCGTGAATGGTGTAACCGGCGACTACAGCCGCGGCGCCGCTGGATTCCTGATCCGCGACGGCGCGATCGCCGAGCCGGTGGCCGAGATCACCATCGCGGGCAACCTGCGCGACATGTTCCTGCATCTGACCCCGGCGAACGATCTGCGCTTTCGCCGCGGCACGGATTCACCCACAGTGCGGATCGAAGGAATGACCATGGCCGGCGCCTGACCGCGATCCACGAGGGTAGGGAATACCATGAGCGATACCTTCTTCCGCGACAATCTGTTTCACGACCGCCTGCGCGCTGCGGCCGGCAAGTTGTTCTGGCTTGGCGTGGTGCTGCTGGCGGTAGGCATCGCCGCGGTGATCTTCCCAATGGTCTCAACATTGGTCGCGACGGTGTTCATCGGTTGGATCCTACTGATATCCGGTCTCGTCGCGCTGGCCGGTTCGTTTTCTTTCCATGGTGCCGGGCCGTTTTTTGGTGCGCTCCTGCTTGGCCTGCTATCCATTGCAGCGGCGACGTTTCTGCTCATGAACCCGCTCGCCGGTGCGGTGGCGCTGACTCTGATGCTCGGCATGATTTTCATGATTCAGGGCGCCTTCGAGCTGTTCTTTGCTTTCGAGATGCGCCCCTTTCCCGGTTGGTCAGGCATGCTGGCATCGGCAATCATCAGCATCATCATGGCGGTCCTGATCCTCGCCGCATGGCCGGGAATTTCGATGATCGTGCTGGGGCTGCTGCTAGGGGTGAATTTCATCAGCAGCGGGCTCGGGTACATTGTCGTGTCACGCGTGATACGGCGCTAAACTCGGGCGGCCCTCTACCGTCTGTCATTTGCGAGTCGCGCAACGACGAAGCGATCTTTCTCAGGAACATCGCTCCGTAACTGCGCTCTGGCGGCAAACAGAGGCATCCATCGTCAGACCGATGAGCGCCGGGTTCCATGTTGGCCCGAGTCTCGGCTTTCGTCAGGATGATGAGTGGAGGCGCGTTTCATGGAGCCGCGGGGTGGCCGGCCCGGTGGCAACCGGCAGGGACACGGGATCCGGAATGTCCAGCCTTTCGCCTTACGATTCCTCTCGGCCGTAGCGCTCCGCGTCCTCCACCAGCAGCAGGCGGTCGCGCTGTAGCTCGGCGGCGCAGGCTCGCGCTGCCGATGCCCGCGCCGCGGCATCGGCATACCGTTCCGCCAGTGACAAACGTGGATCACCCGATCGCTGCCGATCCGCTGGCGTCGCCGCAAAGGCCAGGAAGGTACCGTCGCGATCTGCGAGTTCGCAAACCGGATAAGGCGCGCCGTACAGGTTCCAGCCGGTAAATGTGCCCGACGGAACGGCGATGTCCGGCAGGCGGATGCCGGCCCGCTCGTTGCCGTCTGCATCAACCTGAGGCACCAGCGCGCGCCAGGTTCGCGCCGGCGCTTGCGGATTCGTCCAGTCCGCGAGCGGTGCGACGTCATTCGCGGCATGCGGCTTCGTCAGGCCGGGGATCGCCGGGATCGCAACGGCTTCGGCCGCGACTAACGTTCCGTCGGCGATCCGCGGCAGACGGCTATCGGGCGGCAGACGGTTGGTCACGACCCATTCATCCAGCGCCACCAGCAGCGCGCGGATCGCCGGCATCGGATCATGCCAGTTGCGTGGATTGACGCAGGGTCCGTTGTCGCGCGGCATGTTCGCCTTGCCGCCATGCTGTGTTCCCGACAGCAGATAGCCGCGCACATTCGCCGGCAAGGCGACATCCTGCGTACCGAGCGGATCGGTGTGCAGGAGCGATGCGCCCTTCTGCCAGTATTCGGTCGACGTGTTGGTTTCGATCAGCTTCGGGTCCGAGGCATCACCGCGCATCAATGCACCGGTGGCACCGCTGATCGGGTCGACCTGTGTGGCCGAGGAAAACGGAAACTCAACCTCGGGGAAATCGTGGTCCTCGTGCCAGGTGCGCGTGCGGAACGGCTGCGCGAACGGCGTGTTCAGGAATACGCGGCCGATGCCGGCGACATGCGTGAACACACCGTCGAACACGCGCGCGCCGTCCTCATCGGCGTTGAAGCCCTGGGCGATGTGGTCACGCAGATAGCGCCCCGCCTGCGAAATTCCGAAAGCTAACGTGTGGGTCACCGGGCGTTCCAGCACCCTCGCGCCATTGCGGCGAAGATGGCTGATCAGGTCGCGCGTCGCCGCAAAGCCAATGCCCTGCACGCATGGGTTGATTGCGTCGTAGTGCAGCTCGTAGATCGCGCCGGCCTGGGGACGCGTTCCAACGGGCAGCAGCCGAATCGAACGAGCATCGACGAACTCGAATGCCACCGGCGTTCGTTCGCTGGCCTGCGTGTGGCGCACGGTCAGCGTTGCGTCGCGGTTCGCCGTCTCGTGTGACAGGCGGAAGGCCTCCAGCACCCCGAGCCGCGTGCCGGAAACATATTCCTCCCGGATGCGCCGCGTAATCGGGCGCCCTTTGTCGGTCGCGACGGGGGCGAGCAGCGACAGTCCTGTCGCCTTCGGTGCGCCGACATCCCAGCCGCACCACACCAGTGTGAAGCCCAGCCACAGCGGCAGTGCGTTACCAAGCGCCGCTGCGTCTGGCCAGGTGTTGCCTGCCACGCCGCCGCAGAGATTGGCGAACAGCATGACGCGGCCGCGGTTGTTGACTTCGTAGAGGATGCGGCCGTTACCGCGCGCCGGATCGGCCGGACGCAGGATCACGAAGTCGGTGCGATACTCGACGTTGCCGCGCGCATTGCGCGGCGCCCTGTCGATCAGCGCGATGCCCCGGTTCGCAGCATGCACCGGATCGAGTTCACCGGCCGCGGCGCCACTAATCCGCAGGTAGGCACCACTCGCGCCAAACTCGGCTCCGCCAACCAGGCTTTCGGGCGGACGCAGTTCAAGGGATGTGATCACGTCAGCCCTCCCGATGAAGCTTCGCTTCGGTACGTGCCTGTAATCCTTCGAAACTGAGGCCATCGACGATGTCGCGCACCACGAAGCCGTGCGGCGTAACGTCGAGCACTGCCAGGTTGGTGTAGACGCGCTTCACCACGCCTTTTGCCGTCAGCGGATAAGAACATCGCTGAACGATGCGCGACGCGCCTTCCTTGGTAACATGCTCCATCGCGACCCATAGCCGCTTCGCGCCGATCGCGAGGTCCATCGCGCCACCGACCTGCTTCACAGGCTCGTCAGCCGAACGGGCCCAGTTGGCGATGTCACCATTCTCAGCCACCTCAAATGCGCCCAGCACGCACAGGTCCAAATGTCCACCGCGGGCGATGGCGAAGCTGTCGGCATGATGCACATAGGCACCGCCGATGCGCAGCGTAATGTGCTGCACGCCGGCATTGATCAGATACGGGTTCACTGCATCGGGCGCCGGCGCGGGGCCCATGCCGATCACACCGTTCTCGGCGTGAAAGATCACTTCGCGCTCCTGCGGTACGAAGTCCGACACCGCGGTCGGAATGCCGATGCCAAGATTGACGAACCAACCGTCGGGAATGTCGCACGCGATGCGCGCGGCAATGCCGTTGCGGTCGAGCGGCTGGAATTCTGTGTCGGCCATCATACTTGCTCCGGCACGTGGATCACGCGGTGCACGAAAGGGCCCGCCGTGTGCACATGCTCCGGCGGGATGTCGCCCAAGCCGACGACGTGACGCGTCTCGGCGATCGTCAATGCTGCGCCCATGGCCATGACGGGATTGAAATTCCGTGCGCTCTCACGGTAGGTCAGGTTGCCCCAGCGGTCGGCCTGCCAGGCCTCGATCAGCGCGACGTCGCCGCGCAGCGGATATTCTAGTAACGTGTTCCTGCCGTGGATGATCCTTGTCTCGCGGCCTTCGGCCAGGATGGTGTCGGCGCCGGTGGGCGTATAGAACGCTTCGATCCCGGCGCCGGCCGCACGGATGCGCTCGGCCAGCGTGCCTTGCGGCACGATCTCCAACGCCAAATCGCCTCTCTGATACAGCCGCCCAGCCAGGCTGGCAGGACGCACAAAACTGCATACCATCTTGCGGACGCGGCCAAGCGACAGCAGGCGCTCGATCTTGCTGCCGTCACGGCCGCCAGCCACAATCACGATCGTCAGGTCGCGCGCGCCTTGTTCTGCCAGCCCGTCGAGCAATGCCGACGGCGCGCCGACATCTCCGAAGCCGCCAACCAGGACCGTGGCGCCGTCCGGTACGCCGATCATTGCGTCGGCCATGGTAGCAACGAACTTGTCAATCATGCGGTGTCCGCTTCCCGTCCCTCTGTCATTGCGAGGGGCAGCGACACAGCAATTCCGCGCATGAGATTACTCCGTCGCTGCGCACCTAACAAAAAACCGAGCCGTCGCTCATCGTCCAGCGCACGCCGCGACCCAGACCGCCTGGGCCCCGGCGCTCGCCGAGATGACGATGGGCCGCCCGTTGCATGCAGTCGCGCGTGGGCCGAACCGACCGGTGGCCAACTCGCGATGACAGACACTACAGAATCCCCGCGCGCCGGTCGAGGCTGGACGATTCCGGACACCCACACCACAGTGTCCGCGACAATCGGGGAAGCGCGATGCCGAAGCAACCGAACATCGTGTTCATCATGGCCGACGATCTCGGTTACGCCGATG
>JASHVB010000216.1 GCA_030039695.1 Acetobacteraceae bacterium | reverse complement strand
ATGCATCGACAGCTTCTTTGCCTTCGGCCTGTTCGAGTTGGCGCGGCGATCGGGGTTCTTCCCGGTCGAACTCGTCGAAACCTTCGAGCCCGTGATCCAGGAAGAGGCACGCCATATCCTGTTCTACGTCAATTGGGTGGAGTGGCACCGGAGGCAGATGCCGCTGTCGCGGCGGCCCTGGTTTTTTCTGAAGACGCTGGCCGTGTCGGGGTTCCTGATCTGGGAACGCATCGGCCTCGCGCGCGAGGTGTCCGGAGGTTCGGCGCAAGATGCGAATTTCACGGTGAATGGTGCGGCGTCGGTAGGCGAGGATATTGATACCGCGACGCTGATGGATCTCTGTTTATCGGAGAATGAGCGGCGGATGGCGGGTTACGATCCGCGCTTGAAGCGGCCCGAGACTGTACCGACGTTGGTGCGGTTCGCACGGCGGTTCATGCGGGCGAAGACACCCGTGGCCAAGGCCTGATTCCTCGTTGGACAGATGTTTTTCGCCGCGGAAGACTTAGATGACCATTGATCGGATTTGGCGTGTCGCCGTGAACCGAGGGCGAATCGCCTTACCTCCACGCGTGGCATGCCAAAGTTGAGAGCAGGCAGGCGTAAGGCCGGTCGGTCTCGCATGATGAATGAATCCGACGCAGCGGGTACGATCGATTGTTTGCGCCGTCTTCAGCTCGACAAGCTGCCCGTCTTCCATCAACAGGGCCACCATGTACACCCCAACCGCGCGGTAACTGACGGCGACTGCATATTGCTGTTCGATCGCCAAATCGGCCGCGCGCAACGCCAACCCGGACGCGCTCTGTCAAATTGTCTCCGGGAACCCTGTACCATTCGAATGCGTTACCCCAGAGCCGCAATCAATAGTCCGCTCTTCGGTGTTACTGCACCGCTGGTAGATGCTATCAGTGGTCATCAATATCATGTGTTGGCCAAAGCCCTTACTGACCCAACTAACCACAGAAACTTTGACGATCCGTCAATGCACGGCTCAGCCGCTGTGACCGCCCCGTCGCCTTCCCCTTGCCGGCACGCCATCTGATAGGCAGAAGCGGCGCAAAATCTTGAGGCTGTCCGGGTGCGTAAACTCTCCTTCGTGCTGGCCGGCGTTGGCCTGGTGGTCTCCATCGCCCTGGTCTTCTGGTTCGGCTTCGGCGGCGTCTTGGCGGCAATCGCTTCAGCCGGCTGGGGCGGCTTCGCCACCATCTGCGGTTGGCAGTTGCTGTTGTTCCTGGTGCTTGGCCTTGCCTGGAACATCATCGTGCCGCCGCGCGCCGTCCGTCGGTTCTGGTTGTTCGTCTGGGGGCGGATGGTGCGCGACGCTTCCGCCAATTGCCTGCCTTTCTCCCAGGTCGGCGGATTCATCTTCGGCGCGCGGGCGGTCACGCTGCACGGCATTTCCTGGCCACTGGCCACGGCTTCCACCGTGGTGGACGTTACGGCCGAGTTCCTGGCGCAGCTCGCGTTCACTGGGATCGGCCTTGGCATCCTGCTGGCACGCGCACCGAGTTCGGGTCTGGTGGTGCCCGTGGAGATCGTCCTCGGCCTCGCGGTTATGGCCGGCTTCGTATTTGTATGGCTGCAACAGGGCGCTGCACCGTTGTTCGCGCGCATCGGCCAGCGCATCTCCGGCGGCTGGTTCGGCACTGCGAAGGATGGCGTCGATGTCCTGCAGGAGGAGTTCTCGCTGATCTACGGGCACGCGCTGTGGCTCGCTGTTGGCTTCTTCATGCACGTGCTCGGCTGGCTCGGTGCGGGCGTCGCCAGTTGGATTGCCTACCGCATCCTGGGTGTGCCGATCGATTTCGACGACGCTCTGGCGATCGAGGCACTCCTGTCCGCCGCTGCTGCGATGGCGTTCTTGGTGCCGATCAACGCCGGCGTGCAAGAGGCTGGCTATGCCGGCCTCGGCGCGATCTTCGGCGTGCCGCCGGAGCTGTCGCTGGGCGTGTCGCTCATCCGCCGCGCGCGCGACGTGGCCGTAGGCGTGCCGATCTTGATGGTGTGGCAGTGGCTGGAAGTGCGACGGGTACGGCGCACCGGCTAGCCCGTCCGACCCGACGAGTCAGAATTCCCTTGCACTTCTGCCGATGGCCGCTGGGGCGAGCGATTGCAGTTTTGGGGTCAACCGCCAAATCTGGCTGGTGCGACGCAACGGTCCGCGCGTATTCGTCGCGTCGCCGCAATCCAGCAAGTCGCCGGCGCGGTTGCGACCTACAATGCCGGAACGGTCTCCCTCGATCGGCCGGCGATCGGCGCCGGTCGGAGGAGGCATTGTCATCGCCGGCCCGTGGGTCAGTGATTGGATGGAGCCGGAGGCAGGTCCGGGGTGGAAGTCGCGGCGCTGGGCTGGGTGAACCGCCGGAACTAGGCTTAGGCCGCTAGGAATCCCACCTGGTCCTCCTCCAGCACGGCGCAGGTCAGCGGTCCGCCGTGGCCGGCACCCGTGTCGATTCCAATTCGATTTTCCGTCACCGCCGGCAGCGGCGCAGTGTTGTGGCCATGCACGACGACGACACCGAAGTCGACATCGGACCACAAGAAGGGTTGGCGCATCGTCACCAGATCGTCCGGCGTTTGCTGCGCCAACGTGACGCCAGGGCGGATGCCGGCATGCACAAAGAGGTAGTTACCTTCGCGATGTGTCAGAACAAGGCTGCGCAGAAACACCAGGTGCGGTGCTGGCAGCGCGGCTTTCCATTGCTCGCGCGGCAGGTTCGGATCGATTCCCCAGCTTGCCAGCGACGCCCGCCCACCCGCCCACAGCCAGTCGGTCGCCGCGGCACGATCGCCGTTGAGCGCATCGAGCAGCATGCGCTCATGGTCGCCCATCAAGTTGATGGTTGTGACGCCGGTGATCGGTGATGTCTGCGACAGCACGTGGATCACACCGGCGCTGTCCGGCCCAAGATCGATATAGTCGCCGAGGTGCATCAGCAGAACCGAAGGGATCGGCCGCGCTGCCAGATCCGCTGCGATCGCGGCATGTAGATCGACAAGCTGGCGTCTACATCCGTGTACATCGCCAACCGCATAGACACGCCGCCCGCGCGGTAGCCACCCAGGCGCCTTACGAAACCGCAGCGCATCGGCAGTCGCCGCGATCGG
>JASHVB010000215.1 GCA_030039695.1 Acetobacteraceae bacterium | reverse complement strand
GGGCCAGCACGACAGTCGTGCCGTATGCCTGGTTCGGCAGGATACGGTCGTAGGTTTGGAAGATCGCCAGAGGAACCGCGAGCGACAACACACTGATCGCGCTCGAAGCCGCGATTCCGAGCGCCATCATTCCAGGCGGTCTCGGTATACGCAAACCTTCCACGACGCAGCCCTTTGCATAACGCCGCCGTGCTCTGCGCCTGCTCTCGTGGCGAGGGCGATTGAGGAACCCACGCCACCTCTTGAGAGCGATGACCGCTTCTCCTTATATACCCGCCAGCTTCCTGGTCAAGGAGCGGTTCACATCAAAGAACAGTCTGTGAAGTTGCTGAAATCGAATATTGAACAGGTGGCAGGACGCTGGCGACCGGGGGGCGATCTATGTATTGGAATAGAACTGTGCTGCGACGCAGGTCGGTCCTTGCCGGGGCAGGGGGAAGCGTTCTTCTCGCTGCGGCGGGTTCACACGAAGAGGACATTACGTTTTTTCGTATCCTTACTGGTGCCACGAGTGGAACTTATTATCCCGTCGGGGGTCTGATCGCCACGGCGATATCCAATCCGCCGGGATCGCTACCGTGCAATGAAGGCGGTTCATGCGGCGTGCCGGGCCTGGTGGCTACGGCTGTCGCGTCTGACGGCTCGATCGGCAATGTCGCCGCGCTTGCCATCGACCTAATGCAGTCGGCATTGGTGCAGTCCGATGTCGCCTACTGGGCCTATACCGGCACTGGTCTCTACAGCGGCAAGCCGCGGGTCACGACGTTGCGCGCGATCGCCCGGCTCTACCCCGAGAGCATTCAGCTCGTGGCGGGAAAAAATGCCGGCATTGCCTCGATCTCGGCACTACGCGGCAAGCGCGTGTCGATTGACGAAGACAACTCGGGTACCCAGATCGACGCCAAGTTGATTCTCAGCGCATATGGTTTGAGCCAAGCGAGCTTTCAGACCCGCTACATCCCCGCCCAGCAAGTCGCCGACAGCCTGAAGTACGGTTCGATTGACGCTTTCTTCAGCGTCAGCGGGTGGCCGCAAAAGGCCATCGCCGAGCTCGCCGATACGGTCGGCATCGTCCTGGTTCCGATCGATGGCCCGGAGGCGGCCAGGCTGGTAAATCGATACAAATACTTCGAGCTGGGCGAGATTCCGAATAATGCCTATGCTGGGGTACGGGGCGTGAAGACGATCAACGTCGACGCGCTTTGGGTGACGACGACGAAGCAGCCCGATGATTTGATCTACAAGGTCACGGCGGCGCTGTGGAGCCCCAGCGCCCGGCAGATCTTGGATTCCGGGCACGTCAAGGGCCGGCTCATCCGGATTGATACCGCTCTGCAGGGCCTGGCAATCCCGCTCCATCCCGGGGCCGAAAGGTTCTACAAAGAGCAACACCTCGTCCGATAACGCCGCTAGACGCAAGCGACACCGCCCTGGGCGCGCCGGCCTGGCGGCCCGGCGGTTAGTCGCCTTGCAGGCCGGGTCGTCCTCGGCAACATCGTCCGGCATGAGCATAAGTGCATTGCCGATGACGATGGGGAGCTGACGCGGCGCATCATCTTGGATCACCCCCGTTTACGGCTCACGGCTGGCACCCGGGAAGATCGCTAAATTAGCATCGGCGCGCTTCGCGCAGCAGGCAAGAGGTCAGCCCAGCCACGTGATCGGTCGGATTTTTCCGAGCACTGCACTCCTCGGCAGCATTCAGCTTGCAGATCGCGTGCATGCTTCCCGCTAGGTTAACGCCAATTGTAAGACTACGGTCCAGCTGTCCTCTATTCCGCCACATTAATCTGCGACTGGGTCAGCCGCAGTCCGAAAGTGGTAAGCGCTGCGAGGCAGGGGTGCGGACGCGCGACGGAGCCCGGTCGAGACGGCGTTAAGCCGGGAAGCGGCGACAGCGCCCAGCGGAGTGCGGGCAATTCGTTCCTTTTCGTGTTGGACAAGGTCTGTGGCTAGTACCGGCGACGCGATCATCGCTTGAGCAGTGAGTGTCGTCATCCAAAGGGCAGGTTCGCCTTGTCGGCGCGCCCTTGACCGCGACGCGAACCCCCGTGCGAAGCTGCTCTCGCTGGCGCCCGAATGGCGCACGGCACCACGAAGGGAGAACGACCATGGACACAGCCACGCCGGTTGGTGGCTTGGACCACACTGTTACCGATCTCGAACGTCAGACCATGTCGCGCGTCGCGCGCCGGCTGTTGCCGTTGCTGATCCTGTGCTATTTCATCGCGTATCTCGACCGCGTCAACGTCGGGTTCGCCGCGCTGACAATGAACAAGGCCCTCGGATTCAGCTCGGCCGTCTATGGCTTCGGCGGCGGGATCTTCTTCATCGGCTACTTCATCTTCGAAGTGCCCAGCAACATCCTGTTGAGCAAGGTCGGCGCCCGCATCTGGATCGCGCGGATCCTGATCACCTGGGGCATCATCTCCGGCTTCACCGCCGCCGTTACTGGTCCCTTCTCTTTCTATTCCGTCCGTTTCCTGCTCGGCCTCGCCGAGGCCGGCTTCTTTCCCGGCATCATCCTGTACCTAACCTGGTGGTTCCCGTCGTATTACCGTTCACGCATCACTGGGATCTTCATGGCGGCCATTCCGCTCTCCAACATCCTCGGCTCGCTCGTCTCCGGGGTGCTGCTGAACCTGGACGGATTGCTCGGGATCGCCGGCTGGCAGTGGTTGTTCATTCTGGAGGCAGTGCCCGCGACCATCCTGGGCGTGGTATTCTGGCTCTACATGACCGACTGGCCGGCTGACGCGCATTGGCTGGAACCGGCCCAGCGCGATTGGCTGATAGCACGCCTCGACTCCGAGCGCGCGCAACGCGAGGCCATCCGGAGCTATAGCCTCAAGCAGGCATTGCTGGACAAGCGCGTGCTGCTGCTGTCGCTGGTCTATTTTGGCGGCACGTTCTCCGGCTATGGCATTGTGTTGTTCCAGCCGCAGATCGTGCACCGCCTCGCAGCTGGCTTCGGCATGACCGGTGTGATCAACGCAATCCCCTACGTGTTCGGCGCCTGCGCCATGGTGCTGTGGGGGAGGCATTCCGATCGCGCCGGTGAACGCCCGTGGCATATCGCGATCGCCTATTATGTTGGCGCGATCGGGCTGATTCTGACCGGGCTGATGACCGATCCGGTGATGACAATGGCCATGCTGGTGATCGCCTCAATGGGTCAATCCTCCACCGGGCCGACGTTCTGGAGCCTGCCGACGGCGATGCTATCCGGCGCCGCCGCGGCTGGCGGCATCGCGTTGATCAACGCGCTGGGCAACCTGGGCGGCTTCTTCGGCCCCTACATCTTCGGGCTCATCAAGGACGCGACCCATGGCAGCTTCACCGTCGGGCTGATCGTGCTGGCGCTCGGGCCGATCATATCCGGTTCAATCGTGCTCGCGCTGGGGCATGATCGGCGATTGGAGCACATTCCCAGCCGCCAACCTACGGCGGCAGGCTAAGACGAGACGGGCGTCATGACGGGTGCGCGACCGCCTTCGGCCGCGCACCCGTTGTCGTGTCGTCGCTGACGGGGAACAGGCTGCCATGATTGTACAGAGCCTGTCCCGACAAGGCATTTTGGGAACATGACCCTGAAGCCGATTGTGCGGACGATGCGCCAGACAATTCCGGGCCATCCTCGCGCGACCGCGCCTGGGCGTGAGATGAGCGGTCACCCGAGGATCTGCTGGATAGCTCTGCAGCACCCGGCAGCAAGTCGCACACATGGCTCCGGGTTACCGCGCGGCGGCATCCACCCGTGCAAACGTCATCCGCCTCGCGGCCAACCGCGCCGTCTACGCGCCGATCGACGCCGCCGCTAACGGCCACCCGCGTTGATCGGCCCCGCCCACGCTATGCTGCCACAAACCCAGTCAGAAGCATT
>JASHVB010000214.1 GCA_030039695.1 Acetobacteraceae bacterium | reverse complement strand
TGCAATCGTATGGCTTGAGCTTTGCGAGGGCCGCCTCTTTGAGTGCGAGGTGGGCGTGGAGATAGACCTGTGTGGTCTCCATCGATTCATGACCGAGCCACAGTGCGATCACGGAGCAGTCGACGCCGGCCTGTAGCAACTCCATCGCTGCGGTATGGCGACTATGTCGCTGAAGACATAGTCGACACTATCTACCCCTCCCGACTATGTCGGGTAGCTTTGAACCGGAACCGTAAGCGTCTGAGAAATAAGAAGGTTCCCTACAGAAGTACCCGGACCACCCGACATAGTCAGCACGATCTACAGGCTGTTCAAGAACTCCAGCAGATTGTCGTCGGGCCGAAATCGTGATGACGTACCAGAATATGGGGACGTCTTTGCCAGCGCCGCCTCCTTCATCGCCAACGTTGCCTCGAGATAGATCTGTGTGGTCTCGACTGATTCATGACCGAGCCACAGAGCGATGACGGCACGATCGACGCCGGCTTGTAGGAGGTCCATGGCCATCGTGTGCCTCAGACGATGAACAGTGACGCGCTTTCCATTTAAAGACGGGCATCTGGCAGAAGCGGCTTGGCGGTGTTTGTTGAGCATATACTGAACGCCATGAACGCTCAGCCGCTCGCCTCTGGCGCTGGGAAACAGGAGGTTCTCTTCGCCGCGCTGAGGCTCTTTCAGCCAGCCACTCAAGATTGCGGCCGTAGACTTGGCGAACGGGATGCATCGTTCCTTGCGCCCTTTGCCGATGACGCGCAAGTGGGCGCCTGTGCCAAAGAACAGATCTTCCCGCTTGAGACCCGTGATCTCCGATAGCCGCAATCCGGTCTGCACCGCGACCAAAAGGAACGCGTGATCGCGTCGTCCTGACCAGGTCGATTGATCCGGTGCGGCCAGCAAGGCATCGACCTCCGGGCGGGTCAGGAAATTAACGAGCGTTCGAGCGAAGCGCTTACTGGGGATTGCAAGCACGCGTTGGATCTGGGCGGAATGTTCTGGTGCCTCAAAGGCCGCATAGCGAAAGAAGGAATGGATAGCCGTGAGGCGCAGGTTACGACTGCGGACGCTGATACCCTGATGGTTTTCAACGTCATCAAGGAAGGCAACGATCAACGGCGCGTCGATCGCCTCGAAGTCCAGGAGAGACGGCGGCTTATGCAATGTTCGCTCGATGAACTTCAGTAATTGCCGAAATGTGTCGCGATAGGATCTAATCGTGTGAGGGCTCGCCTGCCGTTGTTGTATAAGACGTTGGGTGAAATACCGCTCCAAAAGTGGTGCCAGGCTGACATGCTTGATGGTCATGGCCGGTCCTCCCAGCGGCGCTCTAGGCGGAGCATTGCTTCCTTCATTAGCTCGGGTGAACCGGTGAGGTACCATTGGGTATCGGCCACGTGGACATGACCGAGATAGGTGGACAAAATAGGCAGGACCCGCTCGGGATCTTGCTCGGCTTCGTACCAACGTACTAATGTGTTGGTTGCGAACACATGGCGTATGTCATGCAGGCGCGGACCGTGGCTGTCAGTTGCGCCACGCAGGCCAATCTGGCGAGACAGAGTATAGAATGTTCGATGAACATCTCCCACATCAAGGCGGTTGCCCAACTGGGAAGCGAACAAATAAGGAGATGCCGCCTGTGCTGCGCAATGCCGTCGGCGGCGTTTGAGATAATCCTGAAGCACTGCGCACGTTGACGCGTGCATGGGCACAAGACGGGACTTCCCAAACTTTGTGCCGCGGATCGTCAGCATAGCAGCGTCGAAATCGACATCCGAAAGCTTGAGGTTACGGGCTTCGCCCAGCCGCAGGCCGGAAACGCTCAGCAATCCAAACAGGCAATAGTACGTCCATGGCCTGAGCTTGCAGCGGGTATATCGGCACGGCATCTCAAGCGCCGCGGACAGGAGGCGCTGGATATCGGCCTTTGAATAGAGATAAGGCCGCGCCCGCTTCGAGCGGAAGGGCAGCAAACCGTCTGGGGGAATCTGAGTCCGCGGATCAACGGCAGTTTGATGGCGGGCAAATCCGCGGACGTAGCCCAGCCGTGCCGCCCAATACGACGGCAGCGCATGAGACGGTCGCTGAGCCCAGGCAAGAGCCAGTTCGGTGGTGACATATTGCGCGTCATGAGCGTCCAGGAAGGCGGCGAAATCGATCAATGCTCTTTCCGCCTCTCGGAGCTTGAACCCCAGCCCTCGACGTACCTCGATGTAGTCCTGAACAGCTTGTTGGAGCGTGCTCATTGAGCTTCTCCCGGCCAGGGCAACGCCAATGCTCGTAATGCATTGAGGTCGACTTTGGCGTAAATTGCCGTTGTCTGCACATGGCGGTGTCCTAGCACCTCACCGATCTCATTCAGCGAGGCACCGCCACGCAGCATCTCTGAGGCAAGGCCGTGTCGGAACTGATGCGTTCCCTTTGTGGGCGATTCGATGCCGGCTCTCTGGAGTGAACGTCGAACGATCGATCCGAGCCCACTCGGCCCCTCGAAACCGCGGATCGGGGCCCTGTCGCGCAAGAAGACGCGACGACTGGCATTGCGGGGGCGGGACTTCCGCAGATAGTTGGCAATCGCATCGCCGACATCCGGTGGCAACGGAAGGTCGTTGCGTTGCCCGTTCTTGCCGCGCACATGGATCTGCCCGGCAACCCAATCGATATCGTCGAGTTCAAGCGAAATGACCTCACTCGATCGCAATCCCAGTCGCGCCAATGCGAGGATCATCGCATAATTGCGGCATCCGACGGGAGTATCGCAATCGATGCTGGCGAGTAACCGGGTTACCTCATCGCGGCCGATCGCACGAGGAATAGAGGAAAGCGACCAGTTGGCCACTATCGGGACCGCTGCGGCCAAGTCCGAGGTGATGTCTCCACAATAACGCGCATAGGAGAGAAACGACCGCAGCGCGGTGGTCATGATTTTTGCGCATCGCATGTTGGGACGCGAAACGTTCTTTCGCACGAAATCGGTCACATCGACGGCATGCAATTGTGCGAGAGACACCTTACCATCACCGAAGTGGAAGTTGAGAAAGCGTCGAACGACCGGCCGATACCTTACGATCGTTTGGCGAGACAGCGCACGCGCGTCTCGCAAATACCGCTCGTATGCCATCACATGTTGTTCCACCGACGATGGGTTGTCCTCAGCTTCAACCTCTTTGGCGATTGCATTCTGGCTTCGCAGAAAAGCCAGTAGATGCCGAAGAGCGGCAGCATCTCCCAGCTTCGGCCGCTGTGTTCGGTCGAGCAAATAACATCCGGGATGGTCTCCACTGATAGCGCTTAGTTCAATTCTCCTTTGCCGGAGCCATTTGCTAAAACCGACAGCCATCAGCACCTGGTTCCTCGTAGAAACACGACTGTAGCCCCGATCGCCGAGCCATTTAGCAAACGGACCAATATACGTTGCCACAGGGCCCTCCGGTGGCCGCGACAACACGAAATCATTATCGACGAAGTGCTTCATTGTTTGCGCCCTCCCTCCAAGCTGGATTGCTGGAAGGGCTGCAGACTATCTCTACATGCGATCCTTCAAACCCTTGGAATCATGGGACATCATCCTGCTACCCGACATAGTCCGGAAGGGTAGATAGTGTCTCAGGACGTGCGGCGACACTCGTTTTGTCGCCAGCGATGCGCGCCACTCACTGGCCGTCGTGACATGCTTACGCAGGATGTACTCGAAGCCGGCGCGCGTCATCGGCTGACCACGGGCATTGAGGAAGAGCTCGGGCGCTGGAGCGGCGGGTCTGACCGACAGCCAAGCGCGGACGGCTGCCGTCGCTTCTTTCCACAACGGGAGGCATCGCTCTCTCCGA
>JASHVB010000213.1 GCA_030039695.1 Acetobacteraceae bacterium | reverse complement strand
CGGATCTCGGTGAAGGCGCCATACTTGATGCCGTTCTTGGTCTGGCCGTCGATGCCGAGATCGATACGGATCCAGCCGTAGATGCCGAAGCCCTGGATCTTGTTGCCGGCGTTCGAGGCGGGCGTGCCATTGCCGTTCTGGCCGCTGAACCACGTCATCATCGGAAACTCGTTCACGAACGAGTTGATGCGCATGTTGACGGTGCCGGGTGCGGGTAAGGAGAACGGTGCCGCGGTCTCAGTCTCCAATCCCTGGCCGCCCTGGTACGGGCTACCCATTTCCTGGAAACCGGACAGCTCCGTGACAAGACCTGTCTCGGTTGGTGTCGCAGGGTTGCCCTGCATGTCCATGATCCGACCGGCGTAAGCCGACCCTGCCGCCAGGCTCAGCATTGCACCTGCGGACAAAAGAATTCTGAGCGATCGCATTCTATCCTCCTCTTTTCTGCCGGGCGTGCCCGACGCCACTCGCGGAATCACAGGTTGGTCGGACCGCCAGCGCTTCGTTCCGTCGTGTGCGAAATCGCTGCATTCGCCGGCGTGACCCGGACCGCGTGGCACTATGCGAACAGCATTTGGGAGCGGCAATGTATATTGTCGCATTGCCAGTACAATTACAGTCAATGTGATAAAATCACAACACAATTTCCTACATCATTACTTACAAACACCGATTACTCCGGCAAGCGTGCCTGCCAGAGCACATATCAATTCTCGCGCGCTATCGGCCGGGGGGTCAGTCGCTGACGGGCTGCAGAGTGCGGAACGCTGGATCCGCTGCCGAGGCCCGCCAGGGCCCCGGATCGGCTGCCGATATCGCGATGGAATCGTTCGCTTCCGGCCTGACGATGCGCGCACCCTTCCACATGCCGTCTTTCGCCAGCGCCATCACCACGTCACGAACCACGTCGACCAAACCGCGCAACTGCGGCTCCGTCGTCGTTTGCCGGAAAGCGATCGCGTGCGTTGCGCACAGCGTCGGTCGTTTGATTGGCCGGAACACCGAGCTGCCGCGCGCCAGTTCGTCGCGAACCGCCATACCGGGAAGCACGGTGCAGCCAAGCACGCTCCGGACCATCTCCTTGGTGAGCGCGAGGCTGTCGACCTGGAACACTGGTTCGATGCGCACGCCGCGTTGGAACGCCGCTCTGGCCAGGCATCGCGCAATCCAGTGCTGCGCGCGCGGCAGGATCAGCTCCTGTTCTGCGAGCTCGCGCGGGCGAACCGGCGCATCGCTGTCAGTCACGCGCGAACGTGGCGCAGCGACGAGGCCGAGGTTCTCGCCGAGCAGCGAGGCGAAACGCAGCCAGTCCAATTCCGGTGGGTCTTGTACCACCGCGATATCGACCCGGCCGCTGAGCAGCCAGGCTTCCCGCGTGCCGCTGGCGGCCTCCTGCACATCGAGCGTGACCTGCGGACAGGTTGCTTGGAACGCCGCGACGAGCGCCGGCACCAGCACCGGAGCCACTTCCGCCGGCATGGCGAGTGCCACCGTGCCATGGACCGCTTCTTCACCCGCGTCCTGCAGCGGCGCCGCAAGCAGGTGCATGATGGTGTCGAGGCGATCGAGCAGGCACGCACCGGACGGCGCCAGAGTGACGCCGCGCGTGCGACCGACCGAAAGCTGCGTGCCCAGCGAGTCTTCCAGCTCACGGATCTGATGACTGAGCGTGGGCTGGCTGATCTTCAGTTCTTGCGCTGCGCGGCGGAAGCTGCCGCTGCGTGCCAGGATTGCAAAACAGCGCAGCTCTAGTCGCTCACTGCCCGTGACGGGGCGCGCGAGCGCGGACCACGTCGGCCGATGCGATGCCAGGGCATGCACGGAATACGTGCCTTCCCTCTACGTACCGCGCTCTCTTACCCGTCCATTATATGCGGAGAGCAGGCGCACGGCGCTGACGGCTGGCATAAGGCAGTGCGACTCGCTGTGTGCCTTCGTCTGCATGCCATCGTCTCCAGTCTGGTCAGTCGCAGCAGACTGCGTAAATGCACGGGCCCCGAGGCCCGCGACCATCGCTGTCGCAAGAAGCAAATCCTTCATGATCCATCTCCCGCTGTCCGGGCCGCTGAAAGTACGGCCAGAGGACTGGTGCCTAAGGACAGCAGCCATGCGGGCGGACTGCTTTTGCGCAGAAGCCCACGGTTCGAGCGATAGATACCTGCACCGCCGTGGGATCGTGCACCGCTGAACGTAGGCACCAAAGGCTGTGCCGGGGCCCCCCGCACCTATACCGATTCCTATAGGATCCGGCACTGGCATTTGGGGTGGAAGGCGCAACCATGCAAAACGTAGGCTGGTGCATTGCACGCAATGTTGAAGGGCGAGTTAGAGTAATTTCCGCCCGTCTTGAGTCAGGAGGATTGCCTAGGACTTGAGAATGCGCGAGTCCGAGGGGATCGATTGGCCTTGGCAGGGCCAATGGCGAAGCCGTATTCGCTAGAATTGCGTGAACGGGTGATCGAAGTTGCGTGAACGGGTGATTGAAGCGGTCGCTCCGGGGGCGTCTTGACCTGAGGCTGCGGAACTCTACAGGGTTAGTCCGAGCGTCGTGGTGCTTCGGATCTATTTGTCTGGTTCGTAATGATGTTAGGGACTTACGCGAGTTGTTAGTTTACGCATCGTCGAGTTAATTCCTGGACTCGACCGCGCGCCTGCCGGCTGGACCGCAGTCTCACAATGGGCGTTTACCTGACACGAGGGCGGCCGAGCGGATGGACGAAATCAGGACCCATGTCCCGCAGGCGATGCTGAGAGAGCGGCCGATTTGGTGACAGGCGGTTCTTGCTTTGTTTCCGAGACTCGGTGTCGTCCGATGAGTCTCACAATTGGTGATGCCTGGACCATCATGGACCAACGGCGAAGCGCCCAATAGGATCGCGGCATGAGCTGTTTCAAGCAGAACCCGGGGGAATGACGATGTCCGCGGAATCATCATCCGTCAGCCGACGAGGCCTGCTTGCCACCGCTGCTGCCGCGGGGACCTCCAGCCTGATCCCGACGAACGCGGGCGCAGCGACCAAAGACAACGCGATTCGTCCCTTCCGGATCCGCGTTCCAGAAGCGGAACTCGACGACATGAGGCGGCGCATCAATGCGACAAGATGGCCTGAACGGGAAACGGTCACGGACAACTCGCAAGGCGTGCCGCTCGCAACGATGCAAGCGCTTGCGAGCTATTGGGCCACGAACTACGATTGGCGCAAGTGCGAGGCGAAGCTGAACTCTCTTCCGCAGTTCATGACTGAGATCGATGGCCTAGACATCTATTTCATTCACGTTCGTTCGAAACATGAAAACGCGTTGCCGATCATCGTCACCCATGGGTGGCCCGGCTCGCCTATCGAGCAACTGAAGATTATCGATCCACTTACCAACCCCACGGCGTATGGCGCGAGCGCGTCAGACGCCTTCCATGTCGTGATTCCGGCAATTCCCGGTTATGGGTTTTCAGGCAAGCCCACCACGATGTGGGGCCCGAACGAAACGGCACGCGCCTGGACTGCGTTGATGAGACGTCTGGGCTACGCAAAGTTTGTGGCGCAGGGCGGTGACGTGGGTGCGATTGTAACCAACATGCTAGGTCAACAGGCGCCTCCTGAGCTGCTGGGCATTCATAGCAACTTCCCTTACATTATTCCACTCAACGTCGCGAAAGCGCTGCGGTGCGGCGATCCCCCGTCACCGAGTTTTTCAGCTGTTGAAACTCGGGCGTATGAGCAGCTGTTGAGATTCAATACTTTGCACTCGGCCTACGCATTGGAAAATCGCACGCGGCCCCAAACACTATACGGATTGACGGACCCCATCGGTCTCGCAGCCTGGCTACTGGACCACGGTGACGGCTATGGCCAGCCGGCGCCAGTACAGCTCTCAGCCATCTTCGGGCGCACGATCGACGGGCACCCCGCAGATGGCTTCACACGGGACGATCTACTCGATAACATCACACTCTACTATTTGACAAACACGGGCATCTCTTCCTGTCGCTTCTATTGGTACATAAAGGGAAACGCGACCAGCGTCTCCGTCCCGGCTGCCGTCAGCGTTTTTCCGGGCGAGATCTATCAAGCCCCGAGAAGTTGGACAGCGACAGTGTATCACAAGATTATCTACTACAACAGTAACGTCGCCAACGGCGGGCACTTTGCAGCCTGGGAGCAGCCGCAACTCTTCTCGGAGGAGGTTCGCGCAGCTTTCAGATCGCTGCGCTGATCTGATGCATGTTCCAGTTACTCACGATTAGGCGTGTGGTGACAAGGATCTTGGTCTGCCCGCCCTTGGTCGTGTAATCATGTCCGTCGAGGCTGCCAGAATCTCCCTCCGGAGATAAGCTCTCCAGCTTATCGAACACAATGTCTGGTCTCACAACATCCGGGTAGGCTGGTTGGAGTAAATGTTGGCGTATCAGCGTGTGTCAGCTTTGGCCATGAGTCGTCTCCTCACCGGACAGGCAGGTTCCTACCCCAGGCGGTCATTGGTCCCCGCGGCTGGGATGATTCTACCGAAGAGACAACTCTTGTCGCCCAACTTGAAATTCGGCCGATCGTTCGCGTGCCGCGAGTCGTTGTGTCGTCGCGCGGCTTTGGCGCTGGCACAGATGGTTGGCGCAAGGGCGTCTCGGGCGTGGGACGATGGGGACGCGGTGCGAGCACGACGGCCGAAGTGCATGCTGTCGTGTCTGCCGGCATGGGCCTGCGGCGAATTTTGTTGGCCGATTCAATTGATTACGAGGTATGGATGGCGGAGGGGATGAGATTCGAACTCACGATACGGGTTGACCCCGTATAACGGTTTAGCAAACCGCCGCCTTCAGCCACTCGGCCACCCCTCCGCCGGGGAAGCGCATACCCGGGACAGGCCCGGACACGGCGTTTGCTTCTGGCGTTTCTAGGGGAAACACCGCCCGATCGTCAAACGCGGCGGAATCGGCTGTGTCCCAGCCGTGCACGTCTTCACCTTTCACGCGCAGGCGACCGCGTAGACGTCCTCCACCCCTTGGGGCAGGCGATACTCCTGCCACGACGCCCCGCCGTCGGCGGTGCCGAACACTTGGCCCGCGCGGGTGACGCAGGCGATCCGCGCGGGATCGGTGTGGTGTTCCGCCACGGCCATCAGCGTCGACTCCGCCTTGATGCCGTGATCGATGCGACGCCAGGTGGCGCCCAGATCCGTGCTGCGATACAGCGCGCCGTCAGTACTGAACGCCGCGGGCGAGAGGCAGGTATACAGCACGTGTGGATCGTGCGCCGAGACGATTACGTCGTGGCAATATATCAGCGGCGAGAAGCGACCGATCTCGGCGTCGTGCCAAGTCGCACCGCGATCGTCGCTGCGGAACAGCCCCATGCGAAGACCAAGGAACACGGTCTCCGGCGCCGCAGGGCTGATGGCGGTCGCGTGCGAGTCAAGCATCCCCTCGCAGGCCCCGCAATGCCGGCCGCCAACGTTGCTTTGATAACGTGGCTGGTCCGCGAACTTCATCAACGGCGCCGACATATCCGACCAGGTCTCACCGCCGTCGATGCTGCGGATGACGCCGCTCACTTCTAGCGCCGCGTAGATATCGTCCGGCCGGCGGGGATCGACAGTGATGCGCAGCACGCGGCTGTCGAACCCGGCGCGCTCGCAGTGTGCCGGCGAGACGGCGTTGCGCAGCCGGTGCCAGTTTGCTCCTCCATCGAGGCTGCGATACAGCGCGATCGGCGCCGATCCGGTGTACAGCACATTGGGCCGCGTCGGATGGAGACAGAGCGACCAGATCATCACGCCAGGCTCAGGAAAGCTCAGCTGCTGCCAGCGATCGCCGCCATCAGTGCTGCGGAACGGCCCGTCCTGCGTGCCGGCAAAGATTTCGTTCGGATTGTCCGGCCGAACAAGAATCGCGTGCACTTCGGCCTTGGCGGGCAGGCCGTCGGTCAGCCCTGCCCAGTCGCCGCCATCATCGCTGTAGCGAAACAAGCCACCGCGGGTTTCGGTGCCGTGCTGGGACCGCGCGGCGCCCGCGCCCGCGAAAATTCGTGTAGCCACGGCGTTCATGGCGCTTCCCCTCTGCAGCTGCGACGCGGGTGGCGAGAGTCAGCTCAGCGCGATCTCGAAGCCGCGCTTGGTCCCCGGCCGCGCCATCATCGTGTTGTACCAGCGCTGCACGTTCGGGAAGTCCGCGAGGTTCACTTGGTGCCGCTCATGCCGCCATGCCCAGCCGAGGATAGCGAAGTCAGCGATCGAGCAATCGTCGGCCACGTAATCCCGTCCCGCCAACCGCTTGTCCAGCACGCCATACAGCCGCCGTGTCTCCTTGCTGTACCGCTCCAGCCCATACCGCCGGTCCTGTTCGTTCTCCACTTGCAGGAAGTGGTGCACCTGGCCGGGCATCGGCCCGAACCCGCCCATTTGCCACATCAGCCATTCCAGCACCGGCACCTGCGCGCGCATCTCCGATGGATAGAACTTGCCGGTTTTCACGCCGAGATAGATCAGGATCGCTCCCGACTCGAACACGCTAATCGGCGAGCCGCCCGGACCTTCCGGGTCGATGATCGCCGGAATCCGGTTGTTCGGACTGATCTTCAGGAAGCTGGGATTGAATTGCTCGCCCTTGGAAATATTCACCGGATGGACACTGTATGGCAGCCCCATCTCCTCCAGCGCCACGCTGATCTTCCGCCCGTTCGGGGTGTTCCAGGTGTGGAGTTCGATCGCCATTGCCGCTGCCTCCCGCAAATGCGGCACCGACTGTGCCCGCACCCGCGACACCGCTCAACCCCGCCGCTATTCTGATCACTGCCCACAGACGACTGATGCCGAAATGAAGCTTGCCACCTGGAACGTCAATTCGATCCGCCAGCGCGAGACGCATGTGCAGCGTTGGCTACAGGCGAATCAGCCGGATCTCTTGATCCTACAGGAGATCAAGTGTGAGAGTGCGGCCTTTCCATCCTTACCGTTCCACGGGCTGGGCTACACGACGGAGGCCGTGGGCCAGAAAGCGTACAACGGCGTCGCGGTCCTCAGCCGCATCCCATTCACCGTGACGCACCGCGCCCTGCCAGGGCTCCCGGCAGACGACGTCCAGGCGCGCTACCTGGAGGTCGTGGTCGACGGCATCACCATTGCCGGTATCTATTTGCCGAACGGCAATTCGCGTGGCGACGATGGGTTCGCCTACAAGCTGGCGTGGATGGATGCGCTGGCCGATCGCGCGGCGGAACTGCTGGACGCGGACACGCCGCTGGTGGTCGCCGGCGATTTCAATGTGGCGCCAGCCGATGACGACTACGCACCCGGCGCTTTGTCGGCCACCGACGCGCTCGTACGGCCGGAAAGCCGTGCGCGCTTCCGACGGCTGATCTGGCAGGGCCTGACCGACGCGGTGCGCGCGGTCCATCCGCACGGCGCCATTTACACCTTCTGGGACTACCAGGCCGGCGCCTGGCAGCGCGACCTGGGCCTGCGCATCGACCACGCGCTGCTGTCGCCTACTCTGGCGGAGCGCCTGGTCGCGGCCAATCCCGACAAGGAGCAACGCGCACAGCCACAGCCGTCGGACCACGTGCCGGTCGTCGTCGAGCTCGACTGAAGGCTGCGGCGGCATCGCGGAAGGCTGCGGCGGCATCGCGCGCTTGCTGGTGAGGTCGAGCAAGGGGCTGTGTTGCCGCCACGACCTCCACGCGCTCGCAACGCGTCGGCCAGTCCGCCTCGCAGGACCGGTCCTCGCGACGGTTGGCCCTCGAGATGTCCGCTTCCTGAACGACACTCCGGGACGCCGCTGGCGTGCTGGCGCCGCTGGATCCAGTCGCGGCTAACCTTCGCCCGCCTCCTGCAACACCCGCCGCGCCCGGCTGTAGTCCGCGTCCGCCACCATCAGCCGCCGGGGGACGGCGCCAATACTGCCATCCATGACGCTGGCGTGCTGGTCCAGCAGCACCGTCTCGATCCCCGCGTCACGCAGCAGGACTGTCAGGAACGACAACCGCACCGGGTCGTTTGATTTCACAACTTCCTGCATGCACCCATCGTGCCGGCGCGATGGCCTGAAATGCAACAACAACACTCGGCGTTGCCTTGACCCCGTTTCGCCCCGGCCGATATGGTGCCCGTGCCCCATATGCGGATGCCTGCCCGGACATGAATTCGAGCGCCGCCAGCGTGCTCCCGGCAGGGCTGTCGGCCACCCAGGCGACCCCGGCACGCGGAGATGAAGACGCCCTGACCGCGCTGATGGCGCAGGTCGGCGGCGATCTGGAAGCGTGCAACCGCACGATCGTCGCGCATATGGACAGCCCGGTGGCGCTGATCCCGCAGCTCGCTGCGCATATCGTCGCCGCTGGCGGAAAGCGGCTCCGGCCCTTGCTTACGCTCGCTTCCGCACGGCTGTGCGGCTACCCCGGACCCGCCGGCGGCGAGCGCCACATCCGCCTCGCCGCCTGCGTCGAGTTCATCCACACCGCGACCCTGCTGCACGACGATGTGGTGGACGAAAGCGTGCTGCGCCGTGGCCTCGCCTCAGCCAACGCGGTCTTCGGCAACAAGGCGTCCGTGC
This sequence comes from Acetobacteraceae bacterium, assembly GCA_030039695.1. The sequence goes on along the minus strand of JASHVB010000213.1, from coordinate 23,641 downwards.
TGGTGGGCGATTTCCTGTTCGCCCGGGCCTTCCAGTTGATGGTGGCTGATGGATCGCTGACGGTGCTGTCAATCCTGTCAAGAACCGCGGCGACCATCGCGGAAGGCGAGGTACTGCAGCTTGTTACCCAGAACGATCTGTCGACGCCGGAAGCACGCTATTTGGAGGTGATCAAAGGCAAGACTGCCGCGCTGTTCGCGGCCGCCTGCCAGGTCGGCGCGGTCGTGGCCGATCGCCCGGAGGCGGAGGAAATGGCGCTGGCCACCTACGGAATGAACCTTGGCATTGCCTTCCAACTCGTGGACGACGCCCTGGACTATGCGGCTGACCAGGCAAAGTTGGGGAAGACAGTCGGCGACGATTTCCGCGAGGGCAAGATCACCCTGCCGGTCCTGGTCGCCTACCGCGCAGGCGATACGGCCGAATGCGCCTTCTGGCGGCGCACGATCGAGGCGAGCGAACAGGCGGACGCTGATCTGGATGAGGCACTGCGCCTGATGGCGCGGCGGAATGCGATCGGCGAGACGCTGGCACGCGCGGGACATTTCGCTGCGGCGGCCAAGGCGGCGCTGGATGTGTTCCCCGAGAGCAGGCTGCGGCGGACGATGGCTGATGTCGCCGACTACACCGTGAGTCGCGGACGGTAACAACAGAAACCTCTCCTGCGCCGTGGGAGTGGTTGCCATGAAGCGGCGGATGAGGGGCACACCGCCCGGAATCTTCGTGCGTTGCGGCCCACCCTCAATGTTTCGCATCTCCCCCGCTCCCCCGCACGGAGAGGTGCCCTGGACATCGGCGCCTCGCGGGCGGACGCATCACGCTTATGCGGTGATGGGTTCAGACGCATGCAGCGCGGCGGCGAGGATCGGTGCGGCGGCGGCGCTCATCTTGTCGCCTTCATGCGCGACGCCGGGCACGTCGATGATCGTCCAGTTGCAGTGGACGCCGAGCCGTTCCCCCATGGCGCGCGCATTGGCGATGAAGCGATGCGCGCGCTCGAGGCGCGTCCCGCCCTGACGCATCGACGCTGGGTCTTTCGGAAAATGCTCTGCGGTCGCGTCGATATCGTGCGTGCCGGCCATCACGGTCAGGCGAAATTGCAGGAACATGCGCAGGTCGGTATCCCTCAGGCCGATACCGCTGAGGCCGAACGGAAAACGCGTGTCGAGCGCGGGCATTGAGTACGTGCCGGCATTGGCTGCCACCGCGGCAGCGACATTGGTGCGATAGCCGAGCGCCAGCATGCGATGCACGTACTGGCTGCCAGCGGAATGGCCGAACATGCCGTAGCGCCGTCGCCGCGTCAGGCCCTGTGCCCGCAACGCCGCGAAGATCCGCTCGTCGATCCCATAGGTCGACGCCTCGCGCGGGTTTGGCAGGCCGGCGTCGTCCAGCAGATTGCCATGGTTGTACCAGCGCGAGTCCGGAAACGACGCTTCGGAGAACTCCGGCGCGATGACCAAGATGTCGGCTTCGTCGACCAACGGCAGCCAGTAGTTGCGGTAATCCTCCCCGTTGCGGCCTCGACCGTGATGCACGAACACCACCGGTGTGTCGGGCGTGGATTGGCGCGGGCGTGCGCTGCGCAGCGTCAGCGGACGCAGCGGGAATTGCGGATCGAGATAGGTGATTTCGTTCGCGCCGGGATGTGCGATGAGTGCGTGCAGGTCGGACATGTCTAAACGTTGGCACAGGATGTCGCAGCGGCAAAGGGCGCTACCCGCAGCTTTCAGTGCGATGAACGTCAGCGGCGAAGCAATCCCGTTTTCGGGCAATCCATGACGTAGCCTGTGTGACCCGACGAGAAGCAAACAGCTCCTGGCAGAGCGACCGGACGAGTGGACAGCGCTGCGGCGTAAATTCGATTCTACGTGGTGGGCTTGCGGCGCGGCGCCATCGGTCTTTTCATGCCTCGCAACCATTCATGCGCTGCGATGACCTGAGGGAGAAAGAGCATGCCGGCCGTCACGCACGATCACTCGCGTTGGGGTCCTACCGATCAGATTGGCGCCGGCAATCTGCTGACGGCCGAGCGGCGGCTTGCCGCGCTCGCGTCGGTGCGTGATGGCCGCGTTTACGACGTGAGTCATGAAATCAGCATGGGCGCGCCGTTTCTGGTGCCGAACCAGACCCCGTTCCTGCTGTCGATCTGGGCGTCGTGGCGCGACAGCATCAGGCGCCGGCGCAAAATGGGCGCCACGAATGATGCGGGCGCGAATGTCGAGCGCATCGAGATGACCGCACATGTTGGCACGCATATCGACGCGCTCGGACATTTTTCGAAGGGCGATCGGCTCTACAACGGACTTTCCGCGGCGGACACTGTCACTGACTGGGGGTTGGAGAGGCTCGGCATAGAGCATGCGCCGCCGATGATCACGCGCGGGGTTCTACTGGATGTTGCCGCACTTGATGGCGGAGCGCATTTGAATCCAGGCCGCGTCGTCACGCCGGACGATCTGGCACGTGCCGCAGACAAAGCGAAGGTCGCAATCGAGCCGGGTGACGTCGTGGTGATCCGCACCGGTTGGGGTCGCTATTTCGAGAAGGACAATGCCCGTTATCTAGCAGGCGAACCCGGCATTGATCTACCAGCCGCGCGCTGGCTGACACAGCAGGGCGTGGTGGCGGTCGGCTGTGACAACATGGCGGTCGAGGTGCTGCCGAACCCCGATAAGGTGCTGTCGATGCCGGTACACCAGCATGCTTTGGTGGAAGCTGGCGTCTATCTGATCGAGAACCTGGCGCTCGACGAACTGGCGCGCGATGGACTGGCGAGTTTCTGCTTCATCCTGCTGGCGACGAAGTTTCGCGGCGCGACAGGAAGTCCGGTGCGCCCGGTCGCGCTGGTGTAGCGATGCACGTCCTGTCATTGTGACCGGCGCAGCGACAAGGCAATCTTCCGCGGGGATTGTTCCGTCCCTGCGCTTGTCGTGACAACCTTGCCCTCAACACCGCGGAACCGACGCTGTGTATCTAATGATGTTCAGACCATAGCGGGACCGATCGTCTGCATTGATCAGCCCGTGATTGTCTGCCCAGACGTGGTTGATCTGAATCGAGCGTGACGCATTGTCGCGCGGCGCACCATCGACCAGGTAACCTATCTCCGCCGGCGTATTCGGAGCGGCAACCGAACAGGCGGGCACCGCGGCGCTGAAGAAGCCATCCCCCCCCCCGATGCGCGGTGCTCCGCCTGCGGTTTATCCAGTGGGGCAGACCTGCAAGGGGGGTTGATCAGCCCGTCAGCTCTGTTCGCGTTCGAACACGCCCGTGTATCCGAACAGTCCTACCTGCCCGCCGGTGTGCAGGAACACGATCCTTTCGTCCTTGCTGAATTTCCCTTTTCGAATCAGGTCGATCAGCCCAGCCATGGCCTTGCCGGAGTAGACCGGATCCAGCAGCAGCCCCTCCAGCCGCGCGAGCATGAGCACCGCCTCTTTCATTCCGTCCGTCGGTTGACCGTAGCCGGGGCCGATGTAGTCGCAGTTCGCGTCCACCGCAGCACGCGGAATGCCGCCCTGCACACCGACGTAGTCAGCAGTTCCCTCGGCCAGCGAATGCACGGCCGCCTCCTGCCGATCCTTGGGATTGCGCACGCCGATGCCCAATACGGGGATGCCTGCGTTGCAGCCCTGCAGCCCGACCAGTAGTCCGGCATGCGTGCCCGCGCTGCCGGTTGCGGTCACGAGGCGGTCGATGCGCAGGTCCATCTCGTCGGCCTGCTGGACCAACTCCTGCGCGCATGAGACGTAACCCAGCGCCCCCACGTGGTTCGATCCACCGCCCGGAATAACATACGGCTTGGCACCTTCCGCCTTCAGCGCCTCGCCTTTGGCAACCGCCTCGGCATTCATGTCCGGGCTCGGCTGGCGGTACTCGATCGTGCAATCGAACATCCGGTCTAGCAGCACGTTGCCGCTGTTCAGGTAGTCGCGGTCGTTGGTCTCTACCCGATGCTCCAGGAGTGCCGTGCATTTCATGCCGAAGCGCCGCGCCACTGCCGCCGTCTGCCGCACGTGGTTCGACTGCACCGCGCCTTGGGTGACCAGGTGGTCGGCACCCTGAGCGCGCGCCTCGCCGACCAGCCACTCAAGCTTGCGAATTTTGTTGCCGCCCGTTGCCACCACAGTGCAGTCGTCGCGCTTAATCCAGATTTCCGGCCCTCCGAGGTGGCGCGTCAGGTTCTCCAGCTTCTCCAGCGGCGTGGGGGTGGGGAACAATCTGACGCGGGGGAACCGGGCGAGATGCATGCAGGTCTCCATCGGAACGCAAATTTCCGCCGTGTTCCGGCGGGAGGGTGTAATGTTCTCCATCCTGCCGTGTCGGACAATTGCAGCCGGTGCAACCGCGCCCAGATCAGCGGCAACGAACCGGCTAGACCTTCAACGGGAGACAGGGATGCACATCATGCGACGCCGCGGCTGGGAAATCCCGGAGCACAAGGTTACGCCGGAGGCCGTGGTCCTGGGCCGCCGCGGCGTGCTGGCCGGCGCGATGACGCTGGCAGCAGGGCCAGTGCTGGCGGATACCCCACCGGCCGCACCGCTCGGCGCCGTTGGGCCGGTCAATGACAAATACAAGCCTGGCCGTGCACTGACGGCCGAGAAAGCAGTCGAAACGTACAACAACTACTACGAGATCGACGAAAGCAAGGACCTCTGGCGGGCCGCTCAGAAAATCCAGACCGACCCCTGGTCGATCCAGATCGGCGGGATGGTGTCCAAGCCGCGCACCGTCGCGCTTGAGGACCTCTTCAGGCAGGTCGCGTTTGAGGAGCGGCTCTATCGCCACCGCTGCGTCGAAGCCTGGGCGATGACGGTACCCTGGACCGGCTTTCCGCTGCGCCAGCTGGTGAAGATCTGTGACCCACTCGCCTCGGCGAAATACATGGTGTTCCAGACCGCGGAACAACCGAAGAACATGCCGGGCCTTGATTCGCCATTCTATCCGTGGCCCTACATCGAGGGCCTGGCGATCGACGAGGCCGCCAACGACCTCGCCTTCGTCTCCAGCGGCTTGTTCGGCAAGCCGCTGCCAAAGCAGAATGGCGGGCCGATCCGCCTGACCGTACCCTGGAAATACGGCTTTAAGTCAGCCAAGGCACTGGCCAAAATCAGCTTCACCGACAAGCAACCGGTTAATTTCTGGCAGGCCATCGCGCCCACGGAATACGGCTTCTGGGCCAACGTGAACCCGGCCGTGCCGCATCCGCGCTGGAGCCAGGCGCAGGAGCGGCTGATCGGCACCAGCGAGATGGTGCCAACCGTGATCTACAACGGCTATGGTGATTTTGTCGCCAGCCTCTATGCTAACCGCACCAAAGACAAGCTGTTCATGTGACCCTGCAGCGCATCCTCGCCGTGCTGGCTGCTGGCCTCCTGGTGGGGGCGGTGGCGCTTGCCATTCTGGCCCCGCCGTCCCTGCCGCTCGGCCAGGTGCTGCTGATGCTGGATGACGATGCAACCAACGCCGCCCACGCCTTCGTGGGACGTCATTTTCCCGAGTGGATATGGTCGGACATCGCGATGCCGCTGCTGCTACGGCCGGCCTGGCTGGTGCCGGCAACGCTCGGGCTGATCTGTGCCGGCGCGGCAACGTCACTTTACAATAAGAAGACGGCTGGCCGATCCCATCGCCGTAGCCAACGGTAACCGTGGCGTAGCATTGAGGGGCCGAGCAATAGGGCGCGTCGGTCCGGCGTCGCAGCATGCCCGCTCCGCTCGGCGCGAAGATGCTGGCATCGGGCGACATCGAGACGGCCGTATGCGACGCTCACGATCTGATCGCGCTTGCTGGCCGTTGCGGCGCGCGGAGCCTGAGCAATCTCGCGCGAACGATCGAGCACGCCGTGCGTCGGGGTGATGCCCCGGACGCGGCGTCGCAGTATGCTGAATTCTGCGGCGCGTGCAGTGCGGCGACCAAACCGCGGGAGGACATGCTGCGGGCGTAGCGAAGTGGCTACCGGCCGCGGCCGACTTGTGACTTGCGGCGACCTGCGACGCACCGTCGTCCTGTTTTTTCCCCGTGACGACGATGCATGGCTTCGTTGCTTGTTCGCGGTATCACCCCACCCCAAATCGCATCGCTAGCCAAACCTTCTGCCATTTCGGCAGGCTGACGCGATGTTCTGGATGACGCCACCCGCGGCGCTCGAGCCGTCGCAGGATTGCGACGTAAGTGGCGCCCATCAGCCGCGCCGGTCGCATTGCTCGCCGGTCGCATCGAGCCATCGCGGATTCGGCGTCATGAAAATAGCCGTGCGCCAGGGCCGCGACGCGCGCGCACACCACGTCCAACCCTGGTGAGTCCAGCGCGGCATGCGGATCGTGCGGGATCCCAGCCTCATCGAGATACTCGCGCGGCAGATACAGCCGTCCGAGCTCGGAATCCTCCGCCAGGTCACGCAGAATGTTGGTGAGCTGCAGCGCCCGGCCGAGCGCGTAGGCGACCCGGTCAGCACCGGGGGATGCGTCACCGAACACACGCACCGACAACCGTCCGACCGCGGCGGCCACGCGGTCGCAATATAGATCCAGAGTGGCAAGATCGGGTGCGACGATGACGCTTTCGGCGTCCATCTGCATGCCGTCGATCACGGCCAGGAAGTCCTCTTGTCGCAGCGCGAAGCGGTTAACGGCCGCGACAAGGGAGCGGGTCACCGGCTCGTCAGCCTCGCCCCGAAACAAGCCGGCGATCCGCTCCCGCCACCCAACCAGACGCGGCAGTTTCGTGGCGAAGTCGCTGTCGCCATCGGCGATATCGTCCACCATACGGCAAAACGCATAGATCGCGTACATCGCATGCCGCCGGTCTGGCGGGAGAATGCGCATGCCACGATAGAACGACGTGCCCGACGCGCGCACGATGGCCTCAACCGCATCCAGATCGCTTTGAGCGACCGCTGGTCTGGTCACGTCGTTCACAGGAAGCGCAGCGCGTAGAGCATGCTGCCAGCAACGTCAATTTTCTTCAAACGAACGCGGCCGGCGATCGGATCCTCGTTCTTTAGTCGCGAGGCAAGCCGCATGGCCAGACCCAGGATGACCGCAGTCTCCAGACGCAGCCGCCGATCCTTCGTCCGCTGGGGCAGATCGACCGCACATCGGGTCATGTGATCGACGCGGTGCAGCAGCGAATCGAAAACGCATCGCATCGCATCGGTCTCTTCGCGTCGCTGCATATCGGCGATTGAGCAATCGAACTCCGCCAGCAGCGCCTCAGGGATATAACAGCGGTTCAGCGTCCGGAGATCCTGCACGCAGTCCTGCATGTGGTTCAGTATCTGCAGCGCCTGACACAACGCGTCCGAGGGAGCGTACGCATGATGGCTCTCGCCATGCAGGTCTAACACGTAGCGGCCGACAGGTGCCGCGGAATAGCGGCAGTAGTCGTAGAGTTCGTCCACCGTGGCGTAGCGTTGTTTGGTGGCGTCGCGGCGGAAGGCGATTAGCAGCTCGCAGGCATGACGTGACGTCACCCCGGTCTGCGCCAGGCTTTCGCGCAGCCGCAGAGCGCTGGGCGATCCGCTGTCGCTGCGGCCGAGCAACACATCCTCCATGAGGTCAAGCCGCGTCACCTTGTCGTCCGACGACAGCGCAGGCGAATCGGCGATGTCGTCGGCATTACGTGCGAAGCCGTAGAACGCGTGCACGTGCGGCCGCAATTCGCGGTGGATCAGCCAGGAGCCAACGGGAAAGTTCTCGTCCTGACGGTCCTTGCCGGACCAGGTCTCCACGCTTGCGACGTCGTTCACGCGCCTGTCCCTTGGTACGCACGGCCCTTCCACGCGACACCCCGGCCGAGATGATAATTCGCCGCCGAGCCAAGCGTTGCCCCCAGGTAGAACGCCGCGATCAGCGGCAGGATCACCGCCCAGAGCGGAGACCGCCCGAATCGGCGCAGTGTCGGAAAGTATGACGCCCCGAGCATGATCCATGCGGCAAGTCCCATCCATCGCACGCCGTCACGTCCGAACAGTGCTGCTGCCGAGGGAACCAACCAGATCAACGCCATGGCCAGGATCGTGGCGACGAGGAGGACGGGCGAGAAGCGCAGCTGCACATAGGCCGTGCGCGCGATCATGTGCCAGATATCCGCGAAGCCGGGGTAGGCGCGCAGGGACCGTGCCATCGTCGCGTGGCCCAGCCAGATCCGGCCGCCGCGTTTGACCTTCGCCGCCAAGGCCACGTCGTCGATTAGCTTGCCCCGCACCGCCTCAATCCCGCCAATCCGTACCAGAGCGCGGCGGCGCAGCAGCATCGTTCCGCCGGCCGCCGCGGCGGTTGCTCGCAGCGGGTCGTTGATCCAAGCAAACGGGTACAGCAACTGGAAGAAAAACACGAACGCGGGAACCAGAGCACGTTCCGCTAAGCTAACACAGCGGAGCGTCACCATCTCCGACACGAGGTCGAGATCGTCGCGCTCCGCGGTGGCGACCAGCGTCGCGACGTGACGCTGGCCATGTTCTACATCCGCATCAGTCAGCAGTAGGAACGCAGCATCCGGTGCAGCTTCGATCCCCTGGGCGATCGCCCACAGCTTACCGCTCCACCCAGCCGGCCGTGCGCTACCGGCGATGACGGTCAGGCGCGGGTCGGCGAGACCACGTGCGATCTCGCCGGTGCCGTCGGCGCTGCCGTCATCAACGAGAATCACGTGGAGTGGGCCAGGGTAGTCCTGGGTCAGAAGGGAGCGCAGCGTCGTCTCGATGAACGCGGCCTCGTCGCGGGCGGGCACGATTACGGCCACAGTTGGCGCAGCAGCCGGGCGATCAGGCGGCAACACCGGGCCCGCCTGCCAGAATCGGCCGTGGCCGAGCAGCAGATAAAGCCAGATCAACAGCGCGAGGGCGGAGAGCAGGAACATGCCGTCTGGGTGTAGGGCGAGAGAGGCTGACGCAATGCCCGGCCGCCTGTGAGGGGAGATGTTACTGCGCCAGCCCGCTGGCACGGAACCACGCGACCGAATCCTCGATTGCCTGGCGAACCGGACGCGACTGGTAGCCCAATTCCGCGATCGCCTTGTCCGAGGAAAAGAACATCATCTTGCGTGCCATGCGGAGATGATCGCGGGTCACCATTGGTGGAATGCCTGTGATTTGCGCCAGTCCCTCCATCGCTAGGGCCACGGGCCAGACCCAGGCTTCGCGCAGGCGCAGCGTCGGCGCCCGCCTGCCGGCCACGTCGGCCACCAGCGCGAGGAGGTCTTTCAGGGCGAGGTTCTCACCGCCCAAGATGTAACGCTCACCGATACGACCGCGCTCCAGGGCCAGAGCGTGCCCCTCGGCCACGTCGTCCACATGCACGACGTTCAGACCGGTCTCGATATAGGCGGGTATGCGGCCGTTCGCGGCGTCGCGGATCATTTTGCCGGTGGGCGTCGGCTTGATGTCGCGCGGTCCGACCGGCGCGGCGGGGTTCACCACGACCGCGGGCAAGTTCTCGTCGCGCACGAGCGCAAGCACCGCTTGCTCCGCGAGGTATTTGGAACGCTTGTAGGTGGTAATCAGGGTGGCAGGATCGACGGGTGTGGTCTCATCGGCCGGGGTACCGTCCGGGCTCAGGCCCAGGGCCGCGACCGAACTGCAATGGACGATCCGTTCCGCACCCGCTGCCTGAGCGGCGCGCATGATCGAGCGGGTGCCCTCGACGTTAGCCCGCAGCATCGACTCCGGATCCGGGACCCAGTACCGATAGTCGGCGGCGACATGGACAACATAGCGGCAGCCCGCGGTGGCACGGGCAAGCGATGCCGGATCGGTGAGGTCGCCGGCCACAACCTCGGCATCCAGCCCGGCGAGGTTGCGGCGGTCGCTGCTTGGGCGGGCAAGCAAACGAAGCTGGTGGCCGCGCGCGAGAAGTACACGTGCGACCGCCGAGCCGACAAAGCCGGTTGCGCCGGTGACGAGGGTGGTCATGGGGCAGGCGTTAGCGTGCCGCATTGCTTTGCGCAATTGCTGGGGCGTGTGTGAAGCGCGCTGGTTAGCGGCGATCGTCACGATCTGCAAAGCCGCGGCAGACCGCGGCCGCGCGCCATTCCATTCCGTGACCGTGCGGAAAGATGCGTCGGGCAGCGGCTTGGCTGAGATTCTGTCGACGCTCGACCGTCAGCGTCATAGCAACGCCGCTTGACTCCGGCGGCTTCGGGCGTATCTGTGAGCGCACGCACGCGTCTCGCGAGCGAAAGCGCCTTCCCTTCAACCCGGCCCGCGGTTCCCAACCGCGGGCAAGCCGTGTTTCCCGGCCCAGCGCCGGCAACGCGCAGACCAACGGCAACCGCCGGGGCCGCGCCCCGGACATCCGTCATGGAACACAACCACCTTGGCAGCATCCGCCACCGCCCGCGCCGTCGCGCCGGCTCCCGCTCAAGACCATTTCATGGGCGAGAACTTCGCCTCCCTACTCGATGAAACACTAGGCCGAGACTCCGGATTCGACGGTTCCGTCGTCACCGGCCGTGTCGTACGCCTCACCGACGAATTCGCCATCGTCGATGTCGGCCTGAAATCCGAAGGCCGCGTTGCGCTGAAGGAGTTCGGACCACCCGGCAGCAAGCCGGACGTGAAGCCCGGCGACCATATCGAACTTTATGTCGAACGTTATGAGGACAAGGACGGCTCCATCGTACTGTCGCGCGAGAAGGCGCGGCGCGAGGAAGCTTGGACCAACCTGGAAAAGGCGTTCGAGACACAGCAGCGCGTGAACGGCACGATCTATGGCCGGGTGAAGGGTGGCTTCACCGTCGATCTCGGCGGCGCGGTGGCATTCCTGCCCGGCAGCCAGGTCGATATCCGTCCGGTACGCGACGTGGGCCCGCTGATGGGCAGCCCGCAGCCATTCCAGATCCTGAAGATGGATCGGGCCCGCGGCAACATCGTGGTGTCACGCCGTGCGGTACTGGAAGAGACCCGCGCGGAGCAGCGCACGGAGTTGATCCAGGGCCTGAAGGAAGGCCAAGTCCTCGACGGGGTGGTGAAGAACATCACCGACTACGGTGCGTTCGTTGACCTCGGCGGCGTGGATGGGCTGCTGCACGTCACCGATATCGCCTGGCGGCGTATCAACCATCCATCCGAGGCGCTGCAGATCGGCCAGCAGGTCAAAGTGCAGGTAATCCGTTTCAATCCGGAGACGCAGCGCATCAGCCTGGGCATGAAGCAGCTCGAGGCCGATCCGTGGGAAGGGGTGGCCGCCAAATATCCGCCGGGTGCGAAGTATACCGGCCGCGTCACCAACATCACCGACTACGGCGCGTTCGTAGAGCTGGAGCCGGGCGTCGAGGGGCTGGTGCACGTCTCGGAAATGTCCTGGACCAAGAAGAACGTGCATCCGGGCAAGATTGTCTCCACCTCGCAAGAAGTGGAGGTGATGGTTCTGGACGTGGACAGCTCCAAGCGGCGCATTTCGCTCGGCCTGAAGCAGGTGCAGCGGAACCCGTGGGAGCAATTCGTCGACGAGCATCCTCTGGGATCGGTTGTCGAGGGGGAGATCCGCAACATCACCGAGTTCGGCCTGTTCGTCGGCCTATCGGCGGACATCGACGGAATGGTGCACATGTCCGACCTGTCCTGGGACGAGCCGGGCGAGTTGGCGATGGCCAAGTACGAGAAGGGCCAGGTCGTCAAGGCCAAGGTGCTGGACGTCGACGTGGAGAAGGAGCGGATCAGCCTGGGCATCAAGCAGCTCAAGGACGATCCGGCGGCCTCCGTGCTGGAGTCCGTACACAAGGGCGACGTCGTCACCTGCATCGTCACTGCCGTGCAGTCGAACGGCATCGAGGTGAAGGTCGGCGACGTGTTGACCGGCTTCATCCGCCGTGCCGAGCTGGCACGCGACAAAGCCGATCAGCGGCCTGACCGCTTCGCTGTCGGAGAGAAGGTGGACGCCAAGGTCACGGCGATCGACCGTGCCGCGCGCAAGCTGACCCTCACCATCAAGGGCAAGGAGATGGAGGAGGAGAAGCAGGCGATGGCGGAATACGGCTCGTCCGATTCCGGCGCGTCGCTGGGCGACATCCTCGGTGCTGCGATCCGCCGCCGCAACCAGCAGGCGCAGCAGGAGAACGGGTAATCAGCCGTGGTTGGTGGTCAGTCGTCAGCGGTCAGGAGGGCGTTGGCTGTCGGCGGTCGGGACTGGTCGTCTCTGACCGCTGACCGTTGACGGCCGGCCTCTGTCTCTCGAAACTGATCTCATCCTCGACCGCCGCCGCCTCAAGCGCCACCTGGTGTTCTGGCGAACCTTCGCAGTGGTCGCGGTGCTGGCCGCGATCCTCGTGGCGGTGCATCACGCCGGCATCGGCGTCGCGGGTGCGCACGTGGCAAAGCTTTCCGTCAGTGGAATCATTACCGACGACGAAAAGCTGAACGAGGCCGTAGAGAAACTGGCCGACGACGGCAACGTCAAGGCGCTGATTGTATCGATTGATAGCCCTGGTGGCAGCGTCGCCGGCGGCGAGAGCCTGCACGACGCCATCGCTCACGTCGCACAGAAGAAGCCGGTCGTCGCCGTGATGGGCGGCGTGGCGGCATCTGCCGGCTATATGATCGCCGCGCCAGCCGATCGCATCTTCGCGCGCGCCGCCACGCTGACCGGCTCAATCGGGGTGGAGCTGGAAGCGCCCGACTTTTCCGGCTTGTTGGGCAAGCTCGGCATCAACGCCGACACGCTGGTGTCAGGTCCGCTGAAGAACCAGCCCAGCTTCACTCAGCCGCTGTCGCCGCAGGGTCGCCAGGTGCTGCAAGGCCTGGTGATGAGCATGTACGACCAGTTTGTCGCCATGGTGGCCGCCGGCCGGCACATGGATCCCGACAAGGTGCGCGAGCTCGGGGACGGCCGCGCATACACCGGCACCCAAGCGCTGCGGCTTGGTCTGATCGACCAGATCGGCGGCGAGCATGCCGCGCGGGCCTGGCTGGCGTCGGCCAAGGGTGTGTCGGCCAACCTGCCGGTCCAGGATGTCACCACCGACACTTTCGCCCTGCGGTTGTTTGCCGGCAGCCTCGCGCCGATCTTCGATGGTCTCTGGAAAACCGTGATTTCCCAAAGTGTTAGTCTTGACGGTGGTTGGGCCATCTGGCAACGTTTCGGGAGTTGAACCTCCCGGTGGACACCGTGACCAAGTCAGAACTCATTGCCGAATTGGCGAGCGCCAATCCGCATCTGCGCGCCGCGGACGTCGAGGTGATCGTCGGCACTGTGTTCGATGAGATCACTGCTGCACTTGCCCGTGGCGACCGCGTGGAACTGCGCGGGTTCGGCGCGTTTACCGTGAAGCGGCGCAACGCCCGTACGGGCCGCAATCCGCGCACCGGCGCTGCGGTGGCTGTCGACGAAAAGGCCGTGCCGTTCTTCAAGGCGGGCAAGGAACTGCGCGAGCGGGTCAACCGCGCGGCCCCGGCGCGTACGACCGATCAGCGGCGCGTGCCGGCCTGACCTCGCCGTCTCATCCACCCGGTTCGACCCGTCCGCGCTGGCGCCTGCCGATAGACAATTCTGTCACGATGCCATGCAGCGTGCGCAGCTCTTGCTCCGTCACCTCGCCACGCTGGAAGAAGTGGCGGATGTTGCGCACCATGCCTGGCCGCTTCGGCATATTGCGCAGGAAACCACACGCATCGAGCTCATCCACCAGGTGGGTCAGGAAGTTCTCCAGCTCGCCCTTGGTCGCAATGCGCGTCTCATTGGTCATCAGCTCTCGCGGCAGCGTTTGCTCGCTGGCCGTCCACCATTCATACGCCAGCACCATCACTGCCTGCGCCAGATTCAACGACATGAACGCAGGGTTCAGCGGATAGCGAACGAGCACATCGGCCTGCGCCATATCGTCATTGTCGAGTCCTGCGCGCTCGGGTCCGAACAACACGCCGGCCCGCAGATCGCGGCTGCAGATTTCGCGCAGCTCCGCCGCGGCGCCGCGCGCTGTCAGCACGGGTTTGATAATGTGTCGCGGGCGCGGGCAGGTCGCGAACACGTGCTGCAAATCAGCCACCGCGTCGGCCACGCTATCATGCACCGTCACTTCATCGAGAATGCGATGTGCGCCGGATGAATTGCGCCAAGCCTTCGGCTGCGGCCAGCCGTCGCGTGGCGCCACGAGGCGCAGCTGAAATAAGCCGCCATTCGCCATGGCGCGCGCGCAGGCGCCGATATTGTCAGCAAGCTGCGGTCGGACCAGCACCACAACCGGTGTGTTCCCGGTGGGCTCCAGCGCCGCCCCATGTTCGCGACCGGTCATGGCGTGTCTATGTCATCCGGAGGGGTGCAGCGAAGAGGTCATCCCCGTCGTGTCGAGCGTGATCATGACGGGGAATGCTTCGGCCCTACGCGCCTCGCGGTGGCAGGAGAGGACTAGGAAACACGCCGCCATGTCGTGCCCTTTGGCCCGTCCTCCAGTGCGATGCCCATCGCGGCGAGCTCCGCCCTGATCGCGTCGGCACGGGCAAAGTCACGTGCCTTGCGCGCGGCCAGGCGCTCGGCAATTGCCGCTTCGATCGCTGCCACATCTTCGGTGCCGCCGCGGAACCAGTCCGGCGGCCGGGCGTTCAGCAGTCCCATCACATCACCGGCGGCACGCAGCCCACGCGCGGCCTCGAAGTCACCGGCCAGGGCGCGATCCGCCAGCGCGTGCATCGCCGACAAGGCCAGGGGCGTGTTCAGGTCGTCGCACAACGCGCCCATCACCGCCGCCGGCGGCTCCGTTGGATCGAACGCCGGATAGCGTTCCAGCGCACGGTAAAAACGATCGAGCTCGCGCCGCGCGTCAATCAGCGCGGTGTCGGAGAAATCCAGCAGCGCGCGATAATGCGTGCGCAATAGTAGCAGGCGGATTGCCTCGCCTGGCGCCCGCGCCAGCGCCTCGCGCAACGTGACGAAATTGCCCAGGCTCTTTGACATCTTCTCGCCGTTCACCACGAGCATGCCATTGTGCATCCAGTAATGGGCGAAATGGCTTCCGGCGAATGCGCAGCAACTCTGTGCTGCCTCATTCTCATGATGCGGGAACAACAGGTCGGTGCCGCCGCCGTGGATATCGAAATCCTCGCCGAGATACCGCCACGACATGGCACTGCACTCGATATGCCAGCCTGGCCGGCCACGTCCCCAGGGCGAATCCCACCCGGGCAGGTCCGGCGAAGACGGCTTCCATAGCACGAAATCGCCGGGATCGCGTTTGTACGGCGCCACATCGATGCGCGCACCAGCGAGCAATTCGTCCGGGCTGCGGCCGGACAGATGCCCGTATGCTGGGTAAGTCTTCACCGCAAACAATACATGGCCGTCGGCGGCATAAGCATGTCCGCTCGCGATCAGTTTTTCGATCATGTCGATCATTTCGGCGATGTGCTCTGTCGCCCGCGGCTCGATATCCGGCCGCATCGATCCCAGCGCCGCCATATCGGCGTGATAGTCCGCGATGGTGCGCGCGGTCAGCGCCGAGATGGGCTCGCCCAGTTCGCGGGCGCGTGCGTTGATCTTATCCTCGACGTCGGTGATGTTGCGAACGTAGGTGACGCGCGGATAGAGCCGCCGCAGCAACCGCGCCAGCACGTCGAACACCACCTCGGGCCGCGCATTGCCGACGTGCACGAGGTCGTAGACCGTCGCGCCACAGACGTACATGCGCACGTGCTGCGGGTCGATCGGCCGGAACTCCTCCTTCCGGCGTGTCAGGCTGTTGTGCAGGTGAAGCGCGTGCATCGGTGCGGCAATCCCACGGGAAAGCGCGCTTTCTCCGCCAATCGGCGGGGCAAATCAACGCCGCGCGCTGAATTGGTTCCCGCTGTCAGCGACGCATTGGTGATTTCGTGGCTGTGCCAGCGCCAGGGCCTCTGTCCCTCCACCGCGCCAAGGGGCTTTGCCCTCGGTCCGCCGCGATGGCTTCGCCTTTGTCAGCCCTCCGGCTGGCGAGATGGAGGGGCGGCGGGCAAAGGCCTTCCACCGTTCCACGGGGCGCGAAATCGCCAATGCGTCGCTGACAACGGGAACCCGCTTAGCCCGTAGCCCAGGATGCCCGGTGGGTCCGGGGAACATTTCACCATAATGACATACATCTCGCCTTTTGAGATTCTGCGCGGCAAGGTGCGACCCAAGGGCAACGGGGCGGCTGTGCCGACCAGCAGAGTGGATGAGGGCTTTCTGAGCGTACTCGAGCGCGGGCGCACTTTGGCTGATGTCGACGACGCCTGGGACCTGAAGAGCTGTACGGACGTCCAGCGCACGATTAAATCAGGTATCACCCAGTCGCCGCGGCGGCACTTCCCGCACCATGGTTAATTTCGAAGGGCGCCAGCAGAGGCAGCACGCAGCAAGAGGAACGCGGAGGTGACGATGCGACAGGTCCAGGTGGCGCTGACAAGACGCGTGCGACGTGCGTGGTTTCCGGTATCGCGTTCTGTCAGTCGCAATTGCGGAATGCGCAGGCGGTCGTGACGAGGCTGAGGAATCAGTGAAGCAGTGCAGGCTTTCGGTCCAGGGCTTGCCGCGGCGCGGCATGCGCGTAATGTGGCCAGGTTGCATATTGTTGCGTAACCGGCCGATCGCGGTCGCACGATGACAGGAGGAAACATGGCTGAGATTCAAGGCGCCGACTTGTTGGCGAAGAGCCTCAAGGCGCAAGGCGTAGAGTATATGTTCGGCGTGGTCGGGTTCCCGGTTGGTCCGATCGCCGCGGCGGCGCAGAAGGTCGGCCTGCCCTACATCGGCATGCGCAACGAGCAGACGGCGTCTTACGCGGCAGGGGCGGTGGGCTACCTGACGGGGCGGCCGGGCGCGTGCATCGTGGTGACGGGGCCGGGCGTGATCCACGGCCTCGCGGGCCTCGCGAATGCACAGTCAAACTGCTGGCCGATGCTCCTGATCGGCGGCGCTTCGGAAACATACCGAAACGGCATGGGAGCGTTTCAGGAGGAGCGCCAGGTAGTGATCGCGACGCCGGTGAGCAAGTGGGCGCATGCGATCGAGCACGTGAACCGGATTCCATTCTATGTGGAAATGGCGGTGCGGCAGTCGATCTACGGGAGGCCGGGTGCGGCTTATCTCGACATCGCCGACGACCTCATCACCGGCTCCTGCGACGAGGATAAGGTGGTGGAAGTGGCGAAGTGCCCGGATCCGCCGCGTATCCAGACGATGCCGCAATACATCGAACAAGCCCTGGACGTGCTGCAATCGGCGCAGCGTCCGCTCGTGATCATCGGCAAGGGCATGGCCTTTTCGCACGCTGAAGACGAAGTGCGCGCGTTCATCGAGCGCACGCAGCTGCCGTTCCTTGCGTCGCCGATGGGAAAGGGCGTGATGCCGGACGATCACCCCCTGTCGGTCGGCGCGGCGCGCAGCCTCGCGCTGTCGCAGGCTGACGTCGTCTTCCTCATGGGCGCACGGTTCAACTGGATTATGCATTTTGGCCTCCCGCCGCGGTATTCGAAGGACGTGCGGGTGATCCAGCTCGATATCGAGCCGGAGGCGATGCACCAGAACAAGCCGGCGGAAGTGGCGCTGGTGGGCGACGGCAAGGCCATCATCGGTCAATTGAACCAGGCACTGCAGTCGCGGCAATGGTTCTATCCGAAGGAGACGTCGTGGCGTCAGGCGATCGCCAAGAAGTCGGCCGAGAACGCCGCGATGATCGCACCGCAGATCGCCGACGATTCCGCGCCTGGTGGCTATTACCGGCTGCTGCGCGACGTGGCTGCGTGGGCGCCGAAGAACGCGGTCATCTGCAGCGAAGGCGCAAGCACAATGGATATCGGCCGCACCCAGTTGCCGAACTTCCAGGCGCGCTCGCGACTGGACGCCGGTTCATACGGCACGATGGGCGTGGGGCTCGGCATCGTCATCGCGGCGTGCGTTGTGCATCCCGACCGGCCCGTGATCCACGTCTCGGGTGACTCGGCAATCGGGTTCTCCGGCATGGAAATGGAGACGCTGTGCCGTTACGGCATGCCGGCAAAGATCGTGGTCTTCAACAACGGCGGAATCGGGCCGGGCATGCCGGAGATTCCGGACAACCCAATGCTGAACATGAAGCCGAACGCGCTGATCTGGGGCGCTCGGTATGACCTGATGATGAAGGCGTTCGGCGGACATGGTGCGTATGTCGAGGACCCGAAGGACCTTCGCGGCGCGCTCGATGAGGCGATGAACTTCAAGGGTCCGGCGCTGGTGAACGTGAAGTTAAGCCAGGGCTCGGAGCGGAAGGCGCAGCAGTTCCGCTGGCATAGCTGAGCCGTTACGTTGTCCCCTCCGCGCAATCCGGCGCGGAGGGGAGGGCGTGCCAGGCCCCTCCGCCTCAGGATGGCGGCGGATCGAAGAAGTGAGTGCCGCAAAAGCACGGCCCACTCTTCCTCTCATAGCTAAACCAACCGGTTTCTCGCGGCGATCTTGACGAAATACACGGCCCGGCGGACAGGCTTACGCGCGAGCTCGTCCCCACAAACGACGTGAGGCAATGCGCGCGCCCTCTGCAGCCGCTGCAAGTTTCGCCCAGACGACATCTTCTGCGACGTATTCGCGCCCGGCGAACGTGCCAAAGCCGCAATCTGTTCCTGCGATCACCCGCTCGCGGTCGCCTATCACGGACACCGCTTGCTCGAGGCGCCGCGCGACAAGTTCCGGATGCTCCACAATATTGGTTGTCGTGTCGAGAACACCGGGCATCAGCAGCATGTGCTCAGGCAGCGGATTGTTGCGAACCGCATCGTACTCATGCTGATGCCGGGGATTGGCGAATTCGATCGAGAGAGCTCCGACATTGGCGCGGTACAACTCTGGCAGGATCGCCGCCATCGCGACGTCGTAGACGTGCGGCGCGTCATTGTTGCCCCAGCAGACATGTAGCCGCACGCGATCACGCGGGATGCCCTCGATGCCGAGGTTGATGGCCGCGATGTGTAGTTCGAGCTGTTGCAGGAACTCTCTATCTGTCAGATGGTCGAAAAAACGGTGCCGTTCCATCGCCAGGTCAGGCGCATCGATCTGCAAGATCAGCCCCGCGTCAAATATCGCCCGGTATTCGTTGGCCAACGCTTTGGCCAAGGCTGTCAGATAGGCCCCGTGGCTGTCGTAGTGCTGGTTGAGCATCGTTGTGGCAACGATCCCCGGTGACGGCGCCGTCATGAAACATTCGCTGAAGGCGACTCCCAACCGTCTGAGCCTCGCAGCGTCCTCCTTGATCGGCGCGCCGTTCACATACCGCACATCCGACAGCGCCGCCGGCGCGTTCATTGCGCGCGCCATATGCGGAAAACGCGCTGCCGCCTGGCGGACATAGCTCGGAAATTCGGTCTGGTCGCGCGCCGGCGGGCGTTTGGACTCGCCGCCGAAGCCGCACAGGCATCGCGGAACATAAGTCTGGAATCCGACGCGCGATTGTTCGCCATCGTTGCCGACATCAACCCCGGCTTTGACCTGCTTGTCGATCACGGCGGCGGTTGCCATCTCGACCTGTCGCGCCAGCTCGACGGTATCGATCATCTCGCCGGCTTCCTGGCGGATCAGCAGGTCAGCCAACGTTTCGTTGCGCGGCAGGCTCCCGACATGGCTGACCAGGATGTGCTCGGTGCTCATCAACAAGGGCGGGGTTCCTCACGTCGTTGGACAACGGGGATCATGCGGCAGGCTCTTGTGTGGGCGCAAATGTGCCGGGCCGCTGCCAAGGCCGCCTCTTGTCCGCGACGGATGAGCAGTTGCAGCGGGGTGCTACACGTCTGCGGGCCGCGATACGGCTGTCGGTATTGCGACGGCGCTGTGCGGCAGGTCAGGGCGCACCGCACCCCGTTGAGAATGCCACAGCAACGACTGCGTCGATGACGTCGATCTTGGTCGCGACAGTTGCTCGGCATTTGCTCCCGAACCGACAGGCGCGCACGCTTCGGGGGCAGGGCATTGAGCTCGCTCGACTCATGCGCCGGGGGATGCGGGCGGCCTTGTCAGAATGTCTTCGCCCGGGTCAACCTGATCGCCAGCGTGCCGATATACAGCGTCAGATTGGTCGAACCGCTGTCCGCCACCGGCGCGCTCGCGCGCCACTGGGCGTGATCAATGTCGCGGTACAGCGCGATGATGCCCACCGCGGTGACGCCGTTCCTCAGATTGAGTGTTTGCGTTTGTCTCTCTCCCGGCGCCACCACGAATTGCTGTGACGGCACGGCCTCGTGCTGGCCCAGCGTCGCTGCCTCGCTCTCGGTCAGTGCGGTCCAGTTACTGTGGTTGAACTTCGCGGTGGCGGTGAGTTGGTACACCTTGATCGCCACCGGTGCTGCCTTGCCGGTCGGATCGGCGTTTTGGCCCGCACCGCCTACTAAGGTCAGATTGAGTACCGCCGGTGGCTTCGGCGGCGGCGCGCAGCACGGCACCAGCAACACGGCAGGCAGCAGCAGCAGCTGGCGACGGCGCATGATCCTCGATTCCTCACAGAAACCTCACACGGCGCCCGTTCATACGTCCGCACAAGCGCCTCGCCGAACACGCTGTCGACCTGGTCGGACAGCGCATGCACCTCGTCTGGTGCAGGACCTCGTACGACTCCAAGGTGCGCGCCGTGCGCCCTGCCGGCAGCACCGAGGAACCGCTGGAGCAAGTGAGTGTCAGCGTTCACAACATCACCGTGCCCCCATCCACTGCGATCGTCTGGCCGGTGACGAACTGGCTGCCGTCGGAGATCAGCCAGGCGATCGTCCCGACCAGATCCGACGGCTCCAGCGTGCGCTGGATTGTTTGCTGCGCGCGAATCACCTCCAGGCCCCGATCCAGCCGCTCGCCGAAGAACTCAGCGGTGCCCTCGGTCACCACCGCGCTGGGCGCGATGGCATTGACGCGGATATTGTCGCGCCCGAGCTCCCGGGCGAGGCCGCGGGTGAGGCCGATCACTGCCGCCTTCGAGGTTGTGTAGTGCAGTGCGAAAGCCATCCCGTAGGTTGCCGCCAGCGAGGCGACGTTGATGATTGACCCGCCTCCCGACTGGCGCATCGCCGGCACCGCCGCCTTGCAGCAGTTCCAGATGCCCTTGACGTTGACCGCCATGGCTGCATCCCAGTCCGCCTCGGCGATCTGGTTGAACCGGCCGCCGCGCAACGATCCGTAGAGGGCGGCATTGTTGATCAACGCGTCGATCCGGCCGAACGCATCCATTGCATGCTCTGCCATCGAGTCGGCTGAGGCGACGTCTGCGACATTTAGCTTCATCGCGATCGCGCCATTGCCGGCCGCTTCGGCCGCCGCAGCGCAATCCGCCACATCGCCGGCGACGATGCGTGCGCCGGCGGCACCGAGTGCGCGGGCATATTCATAACCGAGGCCGCGCGCGGCGCCGGTGATCAGTACGACCTTGCCTTCGACGGACATGGGCGGTCTCCTCCTGGCATCGTGAGGGCTGCGGAACCGAAGCAATCCACTGCGCCAGATTGCGTCGTGGCCACGATCGTCGCAATCAGGTGGGATCTACGCAGTGGGTCGCAGGAAGCGCACCTCGTCGATGAGGTCGTGCAGGCGATACATCTGGGCCAGGCCGTGCACCAGCAATGGCGCAACGCGGTGCCATCGCAGCGGACGCAGCGGCACGACCGGGAATACGGTCTCCGCGTCCGTCCCGTCGCGCACCAGTGCCGCGAGGTCGCGGCCGAGCATCGTCGCGGCCGCGATGCCGCGACCGTTGCAGCCGAGCGCGGCGAAAAGGCCGGGCGCCAGCTCGTGCAAGCGGGGGAATTGGTCGATGGTCATAGCGACCCAGCCGCTCCAGCCCTCACTCCAGCGCACCGGACCGAGATGAGGGTAGAGACGCCCGACGCGCGCATCAACGTGGCGCCAGTCGGCCGCATGCTCTCGACCGAACAGTGGACCATGCGCGCTGGCGTGCAGGCGACCGTCGGGGAGGATGCGTACGCCGGAAAACAGGTGGCGCGTATCGGTCAGCGACTGCCGTTCCGGCAGGATCGAGCGGCGTTGGTTATCCGACAACGGTTCAGTGACGAAGCCATGCCCGCGCACCGGGATGACCGATTTGCGCAGGCCGGGAAAGAGGTCGTGGCCATAGGCGTTGGTGGCGATGACGACGGTGTTCGCGACGAGGTCGTACGGTCCGGCCTCGATCCACCAGAGTGCGCCGTTGCGTCGGATCGCGGTCACCTGGGTATCCGTGTGAATCGTTGCGCCGGCGGCAATCGCGGCGTGCGCGAGGCCGCGGGCATAGGCAAGCGGGTTGAGGTTGCCGCCCCGCCTGTCGAGCGACGCGGCGATGTACAGCGACGAACCGATGAGATCGGCGCAGCGGTAACCGTACAGCATTTCGACCGGCGCACCCCGTTGCTGCCAGTACGCCGTACGCTCCTCCAGGTCGCGTCGGCCAGAAGGCGAGTGCGCCGCGAACAAGAGCCCGGACCGCTGAGTCCAAACGTTCATGCGGTGCTTATCGATCAGCTCGAACGCCAGCGAGGGACCCCGGCCGACCGCGTCGACGATGCGCTGACCATCCCGGCCGTACTGCTGCAGGATCGCCGCGTGGCCACGCTTGAGGTACGGCACGACCTGGCCAAACGCCCGGCCCGAGGCACCCCAGGCGATCTGCTTCGCCTCCAGCACCATGGCGCTGATGCCGGCTTCGGCGAGATGGAGCGCGGTGGAAAGGCCGGTGAAGCCGGCGCCGACGATCGCCACATCGACGTTGGTCGATCGATGCAGCGGCGTGGTCGGTGGGGGCGGTGGCGCGGTGTCGCGATAGACCCGCGGCGGCGCTGATGGGTCGGACAGCGGATGATACATGACGCTACCTGGCCGAGTTTCGGTTCGCGACAAAGTGCTCTAGGGTCATGCGTAGCAGAACGAAAGGCCGACGATGGCGCCGAACATCAAGCGTGTGTTCTATGTCAATCATGTGTCCGCGCCGGTGTTCCTGGAAATCTTGGCGCAGCGGCCGGACATCCAGGTAGATAAACTGACGAACGACAGCCCCAACGACGAAGCCGAGTCGGTGTTGACCCGGGCGCACGCATACCAGATCGGCTCGGCCCGGCAGGAACTGGCACGTAAATACCACGGTACCGGGGCGCTTCTCTCGCGCATGCCGAATGTCGTCGCGCTTTCGACGACCGGTGCCGGGTATGACACGGTCAACCTCGACGATTGCACGGCCGCCGGCGTCATCGCGGTGAACCAGGCCGGCGGCAACAAGGAGGGTGTGGCAGAGCATGTGATGGCGATGATGCTGTCACTGTCGAAGCGACTGATGCTGGCGGACCACTCGATGCGCAGCGGCGAGCAACTGCCGCGCCGCGAATTCATGGGCGACGACGTCGTGGAACGCACAATTGGTATTATCGGCCTCGGCAATGTCGGTTCGCGTGTCGCGGAGTTGTGCCGCGGCTTGTTTCGCATGCGCGTGCTGGCCTATGACCCGTACCTGGACGCAGCGCAGGTGAAGGCGCGCGGTGCCGAGAAGGTGGAGGTGCTGGAGGAGCTGCTTCGGCAAGCCGACTATGTGTCGATCAACTGTCCTCATACCGCGGAGACGCGCGGTATGATCGGCGCACGTCAGTTCGCACTGATGCAGCCGCATGCGTATTTCATCACCACGGCACGCGGTGGTATCCACGACGAGGCGGCGCTGGAAGAGGCGTTGCGTGCGAAGCAGATCGCCGGTGCAGGACTCG
>JASHVB010000212.1 GCA_030039695.1 Acetobacteraceae bacterium | reverse complement strand
CAGGTCCGCATCGGTCTTGGCGGCATGGCCTATCGTCCCTGGCGCGCTCAGGTTGCGGAAGCCGTGCTGACCGGCAAGCCTCTCACCGAGGCCTCAGCGAAGGCTGCCGGACGGGCTGCGATGGAAGGTGCCGTCGGGCATGGCCACAACGACTACAAATTGGAACTGGGCCGCCGGACTGTCGTGCGCGCCCTGATGGAGGCCAAGGCAATGCCAACGCCCAGCAGGAAGGTCTGACAACATGACGATTGATCCTGCCATCCTGTTCGGCACGCCCACGCCCCGCGTTGACGGTGTCGCAAAAGTCACCGGCGCGGCGCGCTACGCCTCGGACGAGCAGATTGCCAACCCGGCTTTCGCCTGTCTGGTCACAAGCGACATCGCGCGCGGCCATATCACCGGCTTCGACCTGAACACCGCAAAGGCGGTTCCGGGGGTGCTGGACATCCTGACCTTTGAGACAGTCGGCAACCAGATCAAATCGCCGCCCGGTCCGGATGGCGGTCCCACTACCACCACGCTGGAAAGCAACCGCATCTGGCATGACGGCCAGATCATCGCCGTCGTGGTCGCCGACACGTTCGAAGCAGCGACCGAGGCAGCCGGTAAGGTCCGGGCGAACACCGTGGCCGAACCGGCGTCCGCCAGCTTCGACGCGCCCGGCGTCCGGGTGCAGGCCGTGTCGGCCGCACGCGGCGGCGGGGCAGTGGAAAGTGATCGCGGCGCCAGGAAAGCCGCCGCGGCGGCGGCTTTCGCCGCTGCGCCGGTCAAGGTCGACGTCCATTACGCGACGCCGACGCAGCACCACAACCCGATCGAACTGTTCACCACCACCTGTGCCTGGGATGGCAAGCAACTAACCATCTACGAGCCGACCCAGTTCATGTGGGGGTTGAAGGCAGCAGTCGCCAAGCAGCTTGGCATCGACCCGGCGGATGTGCGCACCGTCTCCCGCTTCGTCGGTGGCGCGTTTGGCTCCCGAGGAAACATCACCGGCCGCACCGCCTGGATTGCGCTGGCGGCCCGGCGCCTTGGCCGCCCGGTCAAGCTGGTGCCGACCCGCGCACAGGGCTTCACCATTGCCACCTTCCGAGCCGAGACGCGTCAGCACGTCCGGCTGAGTGCGACCCCGGACGGCAAGCTGACCTCCGTCTTCCACGAGGGCTGGGAGGTGACGTCCCGCCCCTCCAGCTACAAGGTCGCCGGAGTAGAGGCGACGTCCCGGCTCTATGCCGCGCCGGCCATCGCGACGGCAGTCAACGTCGTGCATGCCGACCGCAGCACGCCAGGCTTCATGCGGGCACCGGCCGAGGTGCCCTACATGTTCGCCCTGGAAAGCGCCATGGACGAACTGGCCTATGCGCTCAACATGGATCCGATCGAGCTGCGCCGTGTCAACGACACGCAGACCGATCCGGTCTCCGGCCTGCCGTTCTCTTCCCGCCTGTTGATGCCGTGCTTCGACCAGGCGGCAGACAAATTCGGCTGGCATCGGCGCAACCCAAAACCCGCCTCGATGCGGGACGGCGTTTGGCTGGTCGGCTATGGCTGTGCCACCTCGTTCTATCCCAACAACATCGGGGCGGCGGCCGCGCGCATCTCGCTGACGCCGTCCGGGCGGGCGCATGTGGCGATGGCGGCGCATGAGATCGGCAACGGCGCCTACACCACCATTGCCATCACCGCCGCCCATGCGCTCGGCCTGGCGGTGTCGGACGTGACAGTGCAACTGGGCGACAGCGACCTGCCACCGGTTCCGGTGGCGGGTGGCTCGAACAACGCGGCCTCGACCACTCATGTTGTCGTCAAGGCGTGCGAGGAGATCAGGCGGCGTCTGGCGGAGGCGGCCGTGCAGGCCGAGGACAGCCCGTTCCACGACGCCGACCCGGCAACGCTCACCCTCTCAGGCGGTGCGCTGCGCCACGCGAATGGGCAGAGCGAGCCGCTCAGCAAGGCCGTGCCGCGCACCGGTGGCCGTCTGGAGGTCTATGCCGAAAACATCCCCGCTGGCCTGCCCGCGACTGCGCTCACGCAGCTCTACGAGGGCCGCCCCGTCATGAGCCGGGGCGGCAGCCGCAAGGACGTCACCGCCTATGCCTTCGGCGCGCATTGCGTGGAAGTGCGCGTCCACAGCCTGACGCGAGAAATCCGCGTGCCGCGCGTGGTCTCGGCGTTCGCGTCCGGCAACATCGTCAATCCGGTCACGGCCCGCAGCCAGTATGTGGGCGGCGCGATCTGGGGCATCTCGTCCGCATTGCACGAGGCGACCGAGGTGGACCCGGTGTCGGCCCGTCTGATCAACACCAACCTTGCCGACTACATGGTCCCGGTGAACGCCGACGCGCCCTCCGTCGAGATCATCATGGTTCCGGAACACGACACGCGGGTCAATCCGCTTGGCGTGAAGGGGATCGGCGAGATCGGCATCGTCGGCATGAACGCGGCCGTCGCGAATGCCGTGTTCCACGCGACGGGCAAGCGGCTGCGCGAACTGCCCATCCGCGCCGAACAACTGTTGTGATCATAGCCGAACCCGGGTGGCGGAACCGCTGGAGACAGTGCTGCTCGCCACATTGATCGCACCGCTCCGCGACATCTGGCCGCCATTGGGCGGCGGCAGCATGGTCACGCCACCAGCGGGGAATTGCTGTCCGCCTTTGGGTGGTCGCGACAAGACCTGTTTCGCAGAGCCGCAGCGTACAGCAAGGCCGCACGGTCTGGCTCCCGTCGACGTCCGCTTCTGAGATCCT
Source organism: Acetobacteraceae bacterium (assembly GCA_030039695.1). The sequence goes on along the minus strand of JASHVB010000212.1, from coordinate 5,518 downwards.
CTGTGCAAGCAACCAGCCACTGGTCATGAGGCCGGAAGAGCTAGCGGGAATTGGCGGGGCTGGTCCCCCGCCACCGCGCCACGACCTGATCGACATCCAGCGTGCCGACACGCGTCGGGGGTCCCTCCACCACAGTCGCGTTGACCTTGGCGATCTCGACGTTGAGCGCGGCGATGCGGTGACGGACGGTCGCTTCGTCGTGTAGCTTCTCGATCGTGGCGAGCATCTCCTTCACCTTGCGCAGCAGCTCGAGCGATGGCGGCAGCACGGTGATCTGCTCGCGCTGGACGAGCTGCTTCTGCCACCAGAGCGGGTCGTATTCCTGACCGGAATTCGGGAGGGGCTTACCTGCCCCCGGCAGGTTGTCGAAGGCCCCGTCTTCCATGGCGCCACGTATCTGAGTTTCGATCCATGTCTCCCAGCTCGTCTGGGCAGGCTTGCGCTCCGTCATGGTCCGGGTCCTGCACTCTCCTGGTCAAAATGATAGCGCCTTGTCGAGGGGACTCCCCAATGCCCGCGTTGTTGACCAGGATGGCGAGACGTAGCCGGGCGGTTGCGGGGCGGCGGACTTTACTGTCGAGAATAGACATCGAAACCAAACGCGCCCGGTATCAGCCATTGCCGTGACCCACCGTGATCGTCCCGACGGTGGTCTTAGGAGGCGAATTCGGCTCCAGCTCGTCATCGAGTATGGCAAGGCGGTCGCGGCGCAGGATGTGCAGCGAGATCATGGGAATGATCTGCGGATACGCCTCACCCTGACCCGGATATGCCGGCCGGCGGCCCGCTCAGATGGTGCGCCTGACGTTGCGAGATGCCGCGCGCACGATCGTTTGCGTTTGTCAGGCGAGTCGGCACCGACGGATTCGCCATACGCACCGACACGGGCTCGTGGGCCGTCCGCGGACGGTGCCGTTCAGCCCCGACGTGCGCGGACGGCAAGGTCCTGTGCGCACCGGCGCACCACGCCGTCCTGACGGCACGGTTCGGCGCGAAACCAGGCGCCGGCACGGGCGCACGAGGGAGAGCCGCCGGCATTGTTTACCATAATCGCGGCGCCTCGTCGTGAACCAGGACTCGGAAGCAACTTTCGCGTATTACGTCGATAGCGTCCTGGACGGTCGATATCCTTTCCGCGTCGTCGTCTTCAATCTCCAAATTGAACGCCTCCTCGAACGCCATCGTCAGTTCCACCAGATCCAAGGCATCGGCGTGTAAATCGCTCCAGCGAGACTGGGGTTTGATGGCGTCCAGGGGCAAGCCCAGGTGTTCGGCGATGATGTGCTTGACCTTGTCTTCGCTGACGATGGCCACACAGCGGTTCTTGATCTCGGCTAGGGCCGGTTCACCGGCGATGACTGATTCGTCGGACTCCCTGACAATCTTGAACACAAGGCTCGACGCGTGGTGTGTCCAATCGATCTTCTCGAGCAAACCTACCAAGCTATCGAATGTCGGGGCGATACAATCGTCGCCCTTCGTTTGCAATTTCAGCCTGTCGAACTCGGACTGCTCAAGGTGCTTGCAATCCGCCGATCCCAGCTTTGCGTAGGCATACCAAAACCCGTTCGCGTCCCGCCGCAAGAAGCCGATATCTGATCCCTCAACTAGAATGTATCCGCCGCCCGCCGATGCCTTCAGATACACATCAGGCCGCCAAATCCCGGGTTCCCCGACGAGCGGGGTCCACCTGTATTTGGCGCCATCCAGATCGATCAACCCGTAGCCCTTCGGCGAGGAAGCGGCGTTCTCGTATGTCCAGACCAGCAAGTGCCGTTTGAACGGATGGTCGGCCGTCCGCTCCGTGACGACGGGGGTCTCGATCTTCAGGCAACTGGCGAGTCCGCCCGCAGAAGCGACGAACCCTATCGCAAGCAGCATCGTTCTTGCCGCACGGATGCCGTCCATGTGCGTGGCCCTCGGCACCTACCCCAGACAATCCGGCCGATGATCAAAAATCCTTAGAGTGAAATATTGTCAATTGTCAATCTCTTGTCAGTCGGCTGCGCCGCGCTTCACAATGGCGTCCTGCCTATTCGCCCCGCCACCCGGCGCTCGGTCACCGAGGTGATGAGCCCCGCCCGCAGGCTGTGCTCGTCGCAGCCCGGGCAATTTCGTCGCTGGTGCACGTGTCACCGCATGCTTCACCGCGGAATGGTGGTCCCCTCGCCAGCTGCCCCTGATAGGTTTCGGGTATCGCAGTCATCGAAAGCAACCGCGCCCTGCGTCAGTCATTCCCCGAGCCAACGACTTTGCCGGACTGGCCGGATGGTGTAGCGCTGGACCTACACTTAGCTACCGACCGACCGGGACATTACGGTACCAGTTCATGCTTGCAGCTCCCGACCTTGGCCTTGCCGATGGTGTGTTGGCTCTGCACGTCGCCATCATCCTGTTCAACGTGTTTGGCCTGATCGCGATACCACTCGGCGCATGGTTCGGCTGGCGCTTCGTCCGTATCGGATGGTGGCGATTGCTGCATTTGCTTGCCTTGGCGGTGGTTGCGGTACAGGCGGTGGCCGGACGCGTTTGCGTACTCACGCTGCTGCAAGACCAGTTGCTCGGGCAGCATGGGAGTGCGCCACCACTGATCATGCGTTGGGTGGATAGGGTGATTTTCTGGCCTCTGCCGCTGTGGTTCTTTACGGGCCTCTATGTGCTGGTGTGGCTCTATGTGATCGCGTTGTGGTGGTGGGTGCCACCCTACTGGCCGCCCCGGCAGATGCGTCACAATCAGGCGTAGCAGCAAGATACGGTCCCGACGGGCTGACGAGCCGGCCGCCGCCGCCAATGACCACCCGATCATCATCGTAGCAGTACCGGCCATCGGCACAGGCACGATATCGGATTCGACATGGTAGCAATCGAATATCACCCAAGCGTATCCTCAACACCGCCGTGGAGATGCCCTGTCGTGCTGCGGTTTGGGAGTGCTTTCCCAATTTCGGCGGTGGTGGCGACGGGGAATTGCCGCGTGACGTTGACTGCCCCGCAGCGTGCAACGCGGTGATGGGGCACCGGGGCAATGGACTGACTGCAAGGCCAGATTGGCCGGCTTGGCACCTTGCAGCGTACGATGTTCAGCAGAGCCGACGCCAAGCGGCTCAGAGCGAGATTGTTGCCAATCGATGAAATCGTCTACCACCGAGTTTGCGGATGGCCCGTCCAAGCGGCAACATAACAGCCGCTACGCGGTGTCTGGGCAACGTTACATCCCCAAGCAGCCTAGCGTGCAGGTTTGAACAGATCGTGTGGTGGTTGATCAACCCGTGCCTCGTGAGGTACTCACCAGGAATACCGACGAGTGCCACGATGGCGAATCGCCGGTCAGTTGGAATCCACATCTAACAACGGAACAGCACGACACATGACGTCAACTCCGTTTCCACTTGGGGTCTATGTTGACGAACCGAATCCCGGCGATCCGTCCGCCGAAGCGCAGTTCGAGGCGGATTACGCAAGCTTCGTCAATCTGATGGGCGCCGCGCCCAGCTACATCAACACCTACATTGATGAGACACAGCCGATCAGCTCGTGGGTTGCGAATTCCAGCTATCAGGCGTGGTCGAACGCCAACTCGCCGGACGCCCAAGGGCTGACGCCCGTCATCGCGCTGCCGATGTACTCCAGCGCTGCCGGCTCGGGGACCCCGGACCAGCAGTACCAGGCCTTCGCCTCCGGCCAGTACGACAGCGTTCTGACGGGCATCGTGAACGCCTGGGCGGCGCAGGGCTTCACGTCACTGGTCTTTCGCCCGGGGTGGGAGTTCAACCTGCCTGGCCCGACCTACGCGGGCGACAGCGCGCAGGATCAGTCAGACTGGGTCGCGGCGTTCCAGCACATCTACACCGTGCTGCACCAGGCCGGGGCGGCGGACGGGGTCAATATCAGCGTTGTCTGGAACCCCGGCGTTACCAATTACAGCAATGTCGAAGCGACGACGAACATGTACCCGGGCAACCAGTACGTGGACGTCATCGGGGCGGACATGTACTCCGACATGTATCCGTACTCGGACGGCACCAACGCCAGCGGGCAGCCACTATATCACGATTGGGCCACCGGCGGGGAAGACACCAGCGTCGCGCAGTTTATCTCCAATCCGGTCAACGCCGAGCACTACTGGTCGTATCCTGCCGCGACGGAATGGTCGCTCGATGGCAGCGACGGGTACAGCCAGAGCTTCGACAGCCTGATCCAGTTCGCCGAGCAGCAGGGAAAACCGTTTGCCGTCCCGGAAACCGGTGCCGGCAACTCGAACGCCGGCACCGATGTCCAGGACGATGCCGCCTTCCCGCAGTGGTTGTCGCAGCAGCTCACCACCGCGCAGAGCAACGGGCTGCCGATTGATTTCGTCGACCTCTGGGACAGCAACGGCGGCGGGAACTATCAGTTCTCGTACGCGTCGGATGGCAAACCGCAGGAGGCCGCGGCATGGGCTCAGTATTTCGGCGCACAGTCTTCGGCCACGGATCCCGCGCTGTCGGGCAGCAACCAGACCTTTGCGTTGGGCGATGGCAACTTCATCGTCTCGCTCGCGGCGAATAGCGAACACGACACGATCAGCGTCGGCACGGGTACCGATACCTTAACAACCGCAACCGGCGACGGCCACAACACGTTCCAATTGAACGACAGCAACTCACAGCTGGTGCTCCATGGCACAGGCAACGTTGTCTTCATCAGCGGCGGCAATGATACGATCACGGACTCACCGAGCGGTAACGACAAGCTGACCCTGCACATCGGCTCGGCCGGCGGCCAGATCGAGCTCATGAACTTCTCAGCCGCGCACGGCAAGGTCGACCTTGCACCAAGTCTGGGCTTCTCGAGCGCTGCCGCCGCCGCGGGCGCGCTTCAGTCTGACGGCGCCGGCGGCAGCGTACTGCTGCTCAACGGCCAAGGATTGCTCGACTTCCAGGGCGTTGCTCCATCGTCCCTGCAGGCATCGAATTTCCACATAAGCTGAGCCGGGAATGTCACGCTCCGCGATGTGGTGACCGCGGCGGCGGCTTTCTTCGCGTCGATCGGCTCATCGCACAATCGCGCGGAAGCCCCTGGCTTCAGCGAGGGGAGGAGGTCAGAGAGCCCGAATTTGCCGCGTGGATCGTCGAACAACCGGTCGACATCGGCATGGTCGTCCGCGGTCGACCCGAACAGATAAAAGGGGGCGTGCGGCGTTGATTTTTTCAGCTCGGTTTCGTGTGAGTTGGGCGTGGCTTCGACAGCGTCGGGTCCAAAACAATCGATACAACGCAAAGCAAGCCGGCGTCTATCCTTCTATATGGATAGACGCCTAACCGGTTACCTGGATCATCCCAGACCTGATGGCACCACGGGCTCCTCGGTCTCGCTTTCCAAGCAGACCGCCGGCGCGGTCCGCAACCCGCTCGCACAGCGTGAAGCAGGGCGAGCTGTTGACGTTGCTCGAGGCCGCGGTGCGCTGGCGTGCGCGAACAGATCATCGCTGAGGTGCGCGGCAAGTTCTCCAATCCACCGCGCGACCTGCCGGGGGCGC
>JASHVB010000211.1 GCA_030039695.1 Acetobacteraceae bacterium | reverse complement strand
CCGCAAACGAGCATTTTAGCATCAGCGCGACACAACTCCTGCGCTCCGGCAGGTGTGGCGAGAGCGGACACGAGCCTCGCAACTCCCGCCATGCCGAGGCTCCGACGATCGATGCCTTCCGTTACATGGCTAAGCCGTTCCGCCGGACCACGAACGGGAAGCCCCTCACCGTATGAGATCACTAACGATGTCGGGATTTCCGGCGCGATGGTCTAGGGCGCGAAAGACCGGACGATGGCGATCCACATCGGCGCGACCCCTGCGAAGAGTAGCGTGCCCATGATAAGCGTGGAGGACGCCGTCTCTACGTAGGTATGGTAACGAACGCCGAGGATCACGCCGGCGAATACCGGCGGCAGCGCTGCGATCAGGACCATCTGTTCGAGAGTTCCGCCCGTGATTCCCAAGGCGCGTCCAAGTACTAGCATGGAGGCCGGCATCAGCACGAGCTTGATGACGGTGTTCCAAGCGACCTCCGCGTTGACGCGGACTTTGTGCGCCGAAAGCACCACGCCTGCAGCGAAAACTGCGACTCCCGATGTCGCATGTCCGATCAGCTCGAGCGGCGGGTCGGCGACGCTCGGAAATTGGATCCCCGCCAACACCATCAACGTGCCGATCAGCGGCGCAAGGACCACCGGCTGCTTAATCGCCTGAATCAGTGCGGCCGTGGGACTCTTGCCCGCGGGCGCCGCGAGGGTGACGCCAAGCGGCACCTGGAGCAGGTTCACCACCAGCGCGGCCACCGCGACGGTCAACGCCGCTACAGCGCCGAACAGCGGCATGAGCACCGCGATGCCGAGAAAGCCCACGGTTGGCGCGCCGGCGCCCAAACCGGCGAGACTCGCCTCCTGTCGTGTGTGGCCGAAGAACAGCTTTGCAACCAGGAAGGCCGCCAGGTACCAGCCAACGTACACGATCGCCGTGGCGGTGAGCATCGTGCTGTCAGAGAATAACCGCTCTCTTGTCGAACGCGTGATCGAAACGAACAGCATCGCGGGCAGGCAGTAGTTCAGGACGAAATGGTTAAACCCCTCGGCTTGGTCCTGGGTGAACATGCGCTGTTTACCACCCAAGTATCCGAGGGCCAGCACGAAGAAAACCGAAGCTACGTCCTGAATGATTGCCGTCACGTCGCAGCCTCCGTCCCCAGCCGCGAGCGGATCCACCCGGGGCTTGAGTTGTTCACGGCGCCGGCGCCGCCACACTTTGAATGCCGTCTGATTTTAGCAAACGCCCGTCGGCGGCACGGACTGACGCGGAGACCGGGACGCCGGCGCGCACGCTCTGCGATACGGTGCAGAACGCCTCGAACTGTGCCAGCGCACGGTCGAGATGCGGGAGTTCCTTCTCATTGACCCCGAGCGCGATGTCGACCCTGATGTGGGTGACCCTCAATCGATTGTTCTCGTTGCGGGAGACCTCACAGGTCGCCGTCGCGATCATCTGTCCGGGATCGCCCTTGAACTTGTTGATGGCGAAGAGAAGGCTCCCACAGAGGCAGTTGGCGACCGCCGCGCCGAGTAGCCGCTCCGGCGACGGCCCCGCACCGTCCCCGAGCCCCGGCGGCTCGTCGGCGATCATGGTCGGGACGTGTTCGCCGAAATCGACCAGGAATCTGTACTTCTCCTGGCGCGTGATCGTGACACAGATCGTTTCGCTCATGTGCTTCTGTGATCCCTTGGAGCCTGCTGACTGTAGGGCGGGGCCGGTGACCTCAACTCCAGGGCGCAGTCAGCGATCGCGCTCTGCAGACGTCAGTCGTGTGGATGGCTTTCACACTCCGGTGGCGTCCGGGGGCGCTGGAATCGGTTCCGCCTTCTGCGGACCCATTTCATGCGGAGGATGATCCTCGAAGGCGGTCGCCAAGCCGATCAAGAGCATGAGCGCGATCGCCGGCCACAGCGCAAAGTGCCTGGCTACGGACATCGCCAGTGCCGCGAAAACGGCTCCTATGAGAAAGGAAGCCCACAACTGCGTGATCACACGAGCCCGGTACAGATGAGTGTCCCATGCACCTTCCGAACCGGGAACCGCCGCTCCGAGAAGCGCGAGGCCGAGATGGCCTCCTATCCTGCTCAGCGTTCCGGTCATGAACGTCAGGCTGACCGACTCCCCGCCAATCTTCGGCAACATCGGATTGACCATGCCCATGGCGAAACTCAGCAGGGCCACATCGACCTTCGGGTGCGCGCCTTGACCGCCGACCAGCGTGACCGTCACCAGCAGGGCTGCGATGAGAACAAAAACAAGCCGGGCCGCCTGACGCTTCCCGAGATGGGTGATGACGATTCCGGCTGCGCTTCCTGCAACGAAAGCCGCAATTGCAATCGCCGGAAGCAGCGCGGCCGCGAAGTTTCCCTCACCGGCTCTCACCCCGGTCATGGTGGTGTTGCCGCTCATGAAGGAGACATAAGTCCCCAGAACCAGCAAGCCGTAGCCATCGAGGTACCCCGCAGAGAGCGCCATGCAGGTGCCCAGCGCCTTCTGGATGCGTTCGTTCGTCGGAACCGTGTTATTCATCGCTTACCCTTGACGACACGTGTTCCACGCACTTGGACGATTAGAGCACGCGCCGCCCGTGAGCGGTGGCGCAGCAAGCGCCACCGCTCACGACGCTCCGCTGTCGGGCTTCTTTCCCGAATCGCGTCATCAGGCAGGCTTGTGCTCGAGAGCCGACTTCGGATTGAGGTCCGTGATGTGTCCGCTTTCAGTGCCGGCCGCCGGGTCGATGACGCAGTTGATCAGCGCCGGCCGCCCAGCCGCGAGTGCCTCCGTCAAGGCTTTGGTGAGACTCGCCTTATCCTCGGCGTTGTAGCCGACGCCGCCGAACGCTTCGATCAGCTTGTCGTAGCGGGCGTTCGGAGCGAGCCCGGTCGGG
>JASHVB010000210.1 GCA_030039695.1 Acetobacteraceae bacterium | reverse complement strand
CGGCACCCCCACCAATTCTGCCATCGTGCGCTATGTAAATCAGAAGGATGTCCCGCACTTGTTCGTCGCCACCGGCGCGGCGAAATGGGGCGACTACAAGCTCTATCCATGGACGACCGGCTTTCAGCCCGACTACCGGACGGAAGCACAGATCTATATGAAATACATGCTGAAGGAGAAGCCGAGTGCCAAGCTGGCGATCCTTTACCAGAATGACGACTTCGGCAAGGACTACCTAAACGGCGTGAAGACTGTGCTGGGCAGCGCGCGCTATGCCAAAGTGACCACGGCGTCCTACGAACCGACTGATGCGACCATCGACAGCCAGATCACTTCGCTGCAGGCCTCGGGCGCCGACACACTGCTGGTCGTCGCCGCGCCGAAATTTGCGGCGCAGGCGATCCGCAAGGTGCATGATCTGAACTGGCATCCGATGTTCTTCATGACCAACGTGTCGATCTCGGTCGCGACGGTGATGAAGCCGGCCGGCGAGGAGAACGGCATCGGCATCATCAGTACCGGCTATCTGAAGGACCCGACCGACCATCAGTGGGATAACGACCCCGGCATGCAGGAATGGCGCGCGTTCATGGCGAAGTATATGCCGGGTGCCGACATGACCGACGCGAACTATGTTTACGCATACGCCGCATCGAAGCTGATCCTGCAGGTGCTGGAACAGTGCGAAGGCAATTTCTCGCGCGCCAATATCATGCGGCAGGCGGAGGACGTTCATAACCTCGTGCTGCCAACGGTGCTGCCTGGCATCAAGGCCAACACGAGCCACACCGACCACCGCCCGCTGAATGCGATGCGGCTGGAGAGGTGGGACGGCAAGACCTGGGTGTTGTTCGGAGATATCATTGCGGCAGGGTCGTAGCGTCGTACGCCGCTCCCGCGCTTCCCGCGGGAGAGGTTGGCGAACGAAGCGGACCAACGCTGAGGGTGCCGATTTCAGCAAAGTGCCTGCCGGCGGCACCCTCACCCTCGATGCGCCGCATTTCGATCTCTCGCGCTCCGCGGGAGAGATGTTTTGTCACGCCGCCTGCTTCACCGGCCGTGGCCACCGCGCGGCCACTTGCGGCAGCACGTGCTCCACCAACAACCGCGTTTGGGCCAGCATGTCCGCATCGCCTTGTGCGGCAGGGCGCAGAATGAACTTCGACGCGCCTGCTTCGACATACTCCGCCAGCCGCGACAGAATCGTCGTCGCATCGCCAACCGCAAACGCCTCGCGCGCATCGCGGCCGGTGCGTGCACGATATGCCTCGGCGACGCGTTCCATCCCCGCGTCGTCCCAGGTCCCAAACCGATACGCGAACGCCGCACCGTAATGATCGTCGTCGATGTGCCGACCAGCCTCGACGACCGCTGTGCGGATCGCCGCAATCACCCGACCGACTTCCTCAACCGGCTCCGACCCAGCCTGCCATCCCGTGCCGTACCGCGCGGTCCGCCGCACCGCCGCGTTCGACGAGCCGCCGATCCACATTGGTAGATCCGGCTGCGCCGGTAGCGGCGCGATCTGCGCGCCGGTTAGCCTATAGTGCTTCCCCTCGTAATCGAGCTTCTCTCCCGCCCATAGCCGGCCGATGATCTCCAGCGCCTCATCGGTCTTGCGCCCGCGTGTCGAGGGATCGAGGTGCATCGTCATCCATTCTGGTCCGCGCGGGCTACCGATGCCGAAGCCGGGCAGCAACCGGCCGCCGGATAGCACGTCGATCGTCGCGCACTGTTTTGCCAGTAGTACCGGCTCGCGCATCGCCACCGATACAACGTTGACGCCGAACTTGATGCGCCGCGTGCGGCCGGCAATCGCCGCCAGCGCCGCCATGCTCTCCAGGATCGGCGCGCGGCTGATCAGACGGTCGGTCTGCCAGATTGAGTCGATACCGCCGGCCTCGCAAAGATCGACCCAGCGCCAGAATCCGTCGGCGCCATCAAAGGGAAATTCCATCAGCCCGACGCCGACCGCGATGCTGCGTTGCATGGAAGGAGCCCCTGCTCTGTGCGATGCGGTCCAACGGTTCCACGCTCGGAGGTTGGGGGCAAGACGTGCCGTGGACCGACGGCGATGGCGAGGCGATAAGTGCGATCCAGCAAGAGAAGGATCAAGGCCGCTCCGGTGGCCGGGAGTGCCACGCGACGGCAGACCAGCCATCACTCGCTCCAATCGCACGTTGTCGAGTGACCTCAATGATCTACACTCTTTCTGCCCTGCAACTTCGGCCTGTTCGACGTCACGATGCCGCTGCTACTCACGGCCCTAGGTCCTCGATGGCGTTGGCGCTCGTCATCCCGCTCTGGGTGGCAGCCAACTTGGCTGTTGGGCTGATCGTGCCCACCGCTATGGAGCGAGCGATGCAACCACTGCCGCAGATCGCCGGCGCCGCGGGCGCAGCAATGGGTCGCATTCAGATGGCGACGAGCGCCGCGGCCAGCGGATTGGTTGCCATACTCTGTAACGGCCACGCAGCCCCCGCGATGACCACGTTGCTGACCGTGTTCGCACGGCTTGCGTTGGCGTCTCATCTGCTGCTCACCCGGAAAACCGATGGCGCTGCGCCGCTCTGAGGGAAAGCGTCGACCGTCTGGCTCGGAGAACGGGGTGAGCACTACGTAGCGCGTCAGACACGAGACCCCAGAGCCGACCCGGCAACCGCGGTGATTGCCGTCGCACGCGAACGATCATCGGCGAGACCGAATCAAGTGCCTGCAGATATGGTCACGAGGACACCTCGTGGCCGACGTAAACCGCGCACGGATCGTCAAGCCGAGCCGACCCGGCACAATGCGCGCAAGGCCAACCCCGCCCCGGTTGCGGGCCGCTTCGTCAGGTCAGAGCGAGCAGGTGGCCTGTCTCGCCCGGCACGGCGTCCCCGGACGCGAAGCGGACCGCGGTCATCCTAAATGCTCGGGGCGCAGCCTACCGCCGCCCCTCCGCCCCGATCGTCCCGTACGCCATCACACCCAGCGCAGCGATCTCTCCGCGATCCTTCGGTCATACCCCGAGCCACCTTTCAGCCCCGCGCAACGACCCGCGAGTGAGAGCGTTGCCGCCACGTCGCGGGTCGGCGCTGCGGCGCCACTGGCGGCTCTTTACGCCGTGTCGCCTGCCGTTTCATCTGCCCTATCACGCAGGGACCGCAACACGGCAAAATACCCACCCCGCCCCATCAGCTGCGGCAGGACCACCGCCCTTGGCGGAAGGCTCCAAAGGGGGCGGAAGTCTCCTTGGTCAGGAGTTCGGCAGAGCCGCGCCCGACATTCTCCGCCGTCGTTCGGCCTATTCGCCCTCAGGTTCCTCGCCTTCTCCTTCCTCGGCCTGCAGCACCGCCTGCGCTTCATCGCTGTCGACCAGGTCAACCTGCTGCCGCTCGGACATGAGGCCCCAGGCCGCGCGCAGCAGATCCTGCAGCGCCTCGATCTCTTGTTCCGGGTCACCCGCACCAGCGATCTGTGCCGCCGTGAGCAGGTCTTCTATGTCGACGCCGTCCGAATCGCTCATGGTCCGCTTCCCATGCTTTGGCCCACCCCAGGAATGTCGTTTCCGTCGCGCGGAGTCAAAGCGAATTGGGCGGTCCGCCTCCGCGTCTCAACCACCGCTACAGGACACGCCACGGTGACTGCTACCGTTGTGTCCGCGGACAATAGAACGTGCTGCGGCTGGACTGGACGATCCGCCGCACGCCGGTGCAAGCCGGGCGGCCGGGACAGCGTTCGCACGGCTCGCGCTCGCGGGCGTAGACTTTCCAGGCGTGCTGGAAATAGCCAAGCCCGCCGTCCGGCTGGACGTAATCACGCAGCGACGATCCGCCTGCGGCGATCGCCTCCTGCAACGTCTCGCGGATCGCCGGCACCAACCGTTCGGCGCGCGCGCCGGGCACGGTGTGGGCCGAGCGCAACGGAGACAGGCGCGCCCGGAATAATGCCTCACAGACATAAATGTTGCCGAGCCCGGCGACGACCTTCTGATCGAGCAGCGCCGCCTTGATCGAAGTTTTCTTACCAGTGAGCGCAACAGAGAGACTAGCCGGTGCGAACGCCGGCTCTAGCGGCTCCGGGCCGAGCTCAGCCAGCAGCCGGTGTTCCGCCTCGCGCGCTGTCGGCAGCAGATCGACCGAGCCGAATCGCCGTGGATCGACGAAGCCGATGCGCCAGCCATCGTCGGTTTCCAACACCACGTGCTCGTGCAGCGTCGGCTCGTTCGGCTGCGAGTTGGACCCGACGGGTGTTATCACCATGCGCCCGGACATGCCGAGATGCAGCAGCACGGAATCGCCGCCATCGAGCCGCATCAGGATGTATTTGCCGCGCCGGCAGAAACCGGTGACCTTCGCGCCGGTCAGGCGCTGCTGCAGGCCCGCGGGCAGCTGCCAGCGCAGGTCGGGACGGCGCACCGCGGCGGACGCGATCCGACGGCCCTGCAGGCGCGCCTGCAGGCCTCGCATCACGGTCTCGACTTCCGGGAGTTCCGGCATGGGGCCACAGCAAGCTATACATGGTGCAAATGAGCGACAACCCCGTCAGTAAGCAGACCACCGATTTCGGTTTCCGTCGCGTCCTGCGTGCGGAGAAGTCGGGGATGGTGCGCGCGGTGTTTGACAGTGTCGCGCCGCGCTACGACCTGATGAACGACCTGATGTCGCTGGGGATCCATCGCGTGTGGAAGCGTATCTTCGTCACTGCGCTGGATCCGCGGCCGCGCGACAGGCTGCTTGATCTGGCGGGCGGGACGGGTGACATCAGTTTCGGCTGGTTGGCGCAGGGTGGCGGCCCGGTGCTGCTATCGGATGTCAACCCGTCAATGCTCATGGTGGCGCGGGACCGGGGGATTCAGAACGCGACAGTCGGTGCGCTGTCGCTGCTGGTGGCCGACGCCGAATGTCTGCCCCTGCCCGCTCGGTGCGTGGATCGCGT
>JASHVB010000026.1 GCA_030039695.1 Acetobacteraceae bacterium | reverse complement strand
AGGGGAGAATCGGCATGAAAAGAGGTGAAACGCCGGACTTCACTGTGAAGTGGTGGAAAGGCAGCCAGCCGAAAGGCCTGGACAGCGCGAGTGCGCTGGAGACCGCGCTGAAGAATTACGAGAGCGCCAAAAGCAAGCTGGAATCTTCCCATGAGGAGCCCGACGCCAAAGCCGCCGATAAGGCTCTGAGCGGTATCGACGACGCGGCGCAAAAGGTGATCGCCGAGGCGGACAAGAAGAGCAAGACGAAGGGCGACGAGATGTCGCTGACCGCGGATTGCCTAAAGAAGTTCAAGCCTATGTCTAACTCGGAGCGGAAGTGGATCGAAGAGCATACCGGGGAAGAAGACGACGGTATGTTCTCCGATCCGGAAGTCTACCGTCATTACCTGCTCACCGCGCTGAAGGCGTTGAAAGTTAAAGGCGAGATGAATTTTGCCTTGGTGCTGGGCAAGAAGGCCGAGGATCACCGGCTGGCGTTGCACAAGACCAAGGGATCCAAACAATTGAAAGGAAACCTGACGAACGAAACCGGCCTCCGCGCGGCGACCTGCGGCACTGCCAGGACGGACGAGGACCCCAACTCCGAGGATGACGAGTCCGAGGACAAGCACGTGATCTTTCTGCAGCTGCAAGAGAAGGCGCTGCCCGGCATGGCCAGAAAGACCACGAGGATGCTGAAAAAGTTCAAGATCAAGAAGTTCAAGGAAGTGGTGCTGTTGGATGAGCACGGCGGTGTGCTCAAGGACGAAGCCGATCCCACAGACACCGATACCGATGAGGCGGACCTCGACGCTGCAGCGTTAACCCGCGCATTGGCCGAGCTGGCGCGCCGGATCCAGGGCGTGGCCGATCCCGCGCTAAAGGCCGACCTGGCGCGCATGGCGACGCAGGCGAATGCGCTGTTGCGCAGCAACAGCCTGGCGGAAGCCGCGGAGCGCATTGAGCAGTTGCGTACCGCGCTGGATCAGGCGGGCGCGCCGGCCAATGGCGGCAACGGGGCCACGCAACAGGTCGGCGGCACCAGCCCTGCCGCCTTCACCAAGTCGCGCCAGATCTGGATCGCCGCCCGCAAAAAAGTGGAAGACGAGATCGAGAAGCTGCGTGCCGAGATCGTCGCCACCTACCAATCCGACGGCATCGCCGACGATCTGGATGCGCGCTACCGCGCGCGGGTGTCGGGCATATTGCAGGCGCTCGACGACAGCCTGTCAGAAAAACTGAATGAGGTCGCCGGCGCCGTCGACATGGCGCAGCGCGCGAAGCTGATCGGCGAGGCGAGGGGCATCATGGAGCGATACCAGAGCTACGTGGCCGGCGAGCCGTTGATCGCCGATCTCGACGGCAACCCGTTCGTGCCGTTGAGCATCGGCCAGACCGTGTCGACGACGCTGTCGGCACTGGAGAAAGTCGTGCACTGACTCTACATCGTGGCCGGGCGCCGACCTGGCCATCGGTAACACCAACAGGGCACATCTCTTCGGAGATGCGCCCCGTTGGTGTCAGAGCCGGCGGTTCCGGGCAGCCGCATGTCGCCGGACGCCGGCGTTGTGTCGCGCAACCTGGCCCAGGCGTCCGCGAAGGCGCCCCCGCTCGGAGTGCTTCGACAACAGCCGCGGCGTGCCGGTGCTTTCCAGCACGCTGCGAGGCGCCCTGGCCTGCAATCCAAACTCTCGCCGGACGTTGTTCGATCTCAGATGTGCGCGCATCCATTCCAGCGTTATCGACCGGCATAAATGCCTACGATTGACGGGAGGCCGCACCCGCGATTCGTCGCAGTCCGCAAAGTTCTGCCGCGATCCGAACGAAAACCCCATCCCAATCCCCCCGCTTCGTCTGGCGGAAGAGTCGCATCGTCGGATACCAGGGACTGTGTTCGCGTTCAGTGAGCCAGCGCCAATCCGGAACCGTGGGGAGCGCCACCCACACCGGGCGGCCCAGAGCGCCAGCCAGATGCACCACTGAGGTATCGGCGCCGATGACCAGGTCGAGTGCCATGATCACCGCAGCGGTATCGAGGAAATCGCCACCATCGTAATCGGGGCCGAGAGTGTGAATGCCGGCTTCCGATGAAAGGCGGGCCAGCTGATCCACGCCTGCTTCCTTCTGCAGGGAAATCAGGTGGACCCCAGGCAAGGCCGCAAGTGGCGAGAATTGCTCCGACCGAAACGATCTGTTCCTGTCGTGTTTATGGCCAGGATTGCCCTGCCACACGACGCCGACGCGCAGGCCATCCCGTGGCAACCGGCTTGACCACTTGGCGACGGCATCCTGTCCCGGTTCCAAATAGGGAACCGGCGCCGGAATGGTTTCGGCCGTCGTCGCGAACACCAGGGGCAGGCTGAGCAGGGGGCATTGAACATCGAAGGGCGGCAGGGATTCGCCGACTGCGACGACGGTAGCGCCCGCGATCCCCGCAAACAGTCGGGCCAGAGGGGGACGTACTTCGAGAATGACGCGCCAGCCGCGTTGTATCAGCATGGGAACGTAGCGTACGAACTGAATCGCGTCGCCGAAGCCCTGTTCAGCCCACAACAGGATCGTGCGACCGTCGGTCGAATCCCCTGTCCAGAGCGGCGAGTCTGCGTGGCGTCGCTTGCCGCCCAGAATCCCCGGGGCTAGCCAGCGGTATTCGTAACCTCGCCACCCCTCTGCAAAACGTCCCCAGAGCAGATGCACCAGGCTGATGTTGAAACGTGCCTCGGCCAAATCCGGCTTGATCCGCAGGGCCGCTTCATAGGCCGCCAGCGCATCGTCGAGCCGACCGAGTTCCTTCAGCGTGTTACCGCGATGGACGTGCGCTTCGACATAGCCCGGCGCGAGCCCTAGCGCTGCGTCGTAGGCGGCCAGTGCATCGTCAAGCCGACCGAGGTCCTGGAGTACGTTGCCTCCATTGTAGTGCGCCTCCGCATTGTCCGGCTCGATCCGAAACATCGCCCAGTGGGCGGCCACGGCCCGTTCAAGGTGACCGAAATCCTTCAACGCGGTGCCGCGGTTGGAGTGCGCATCGGGGCTCTGGTGCAAATAACCTGACCGGACAAAAGTTGTGGCTGCGGGCTCGCGGTGTTGTCCGGTTTACTGGACCGCCAGGACTGCATCCCAGAAAGCAGGCGCACGTCGATCACGAACACGCAGCCGCACAAATTGCACCTGAACCCTTTTGCCCTGGATCCTTTTGCCCTGGATCCTGGGCAAATTCCAGAAAATACCCTGCCATTACCCGCCAATGATGTGATATGAGAATCTTCCTGGATCTCGCGTGCGGCTTGGGCAAGAATTGCCGCGGTCAATGGGAAACTCTCGTTGGGGGTGGCGATGTCGGGACACGCTGCATGCCGCGTGGTTACGTTTCCCCGACGTCTGCGTGCACCCATGATGGCGCGCAAAGGCAGGCCTGAATGCCACCACTGGATGTAGCCGCTTGGCTCGGTGCCGTCTCGGACGGCAGTCCTGCCGGCCCCAATCTCGAATTCGATGCTGCGTTCGGTGCCCTTAGCCGCGCCGCCCAGGGCAAGCCGGAGCAGCAATACGGCAACACCATCATCGCCGCCGAGGAGCCCGACTGGAAGGAGGTCCAGGCTCAGGCGACCTCATTGCTGGAGCGTTCGCGCGACCTGCGCGTGCTCGGCCATCTCGCCGTCGCCCGGCTGCATCTCGGCGGCCTGCCGGACTATGCCGAGGTGCTGGCGCTGACCCGGCAACTGGTCGAGACCCGCTGGGACGAGATCCATCCGCAGCTCGATCCCGAGGACGACAACGATCCCACGCTGCGCGCCAACGCGCTGCTGCACTTCGCCCATGGCGGCCTGATCCTGAAATGCCTGCGGGACATGCCACTCGCAAACTCGCCGCGGCTCGGCCACTACTCCTGGCGCGACGTCGCCGCCGCCACCGGCCTCATCCCAAATAACGATCCAAAGACGATCAATGAAACCGTCATCCGTTCGGCGTTCCAGGACAGCAACCCGGAGGGGCTGGCCATATTGCGCCAGGCGGCCGACACCGCTGCGGGAGAGGCCGATGCCATCATCGCTGCCTTCGAGGAGCGTGCCGGCCCCGGCACCAGCCCGGACTTCAGCGAGCTGACCAAGTTGCTTCGGCAGATGGCGCAGGCGATCCAGCGCTATATGCCGCTGCTCGCAGCGGAGCCGGCCGAGGTGACGCCGGAACCCGAGGCTGAAGCCGAACCTGGCGGAGCGGTGACGGAAAGGACCGTTGCCCAGCGCCCGGGCGTTGTTACCGCCGCCTCCCTCACCGAGGTCACCACCCGCGCCGACGCGCTGCGACTGTTGGACCTGGCCTGCCAGTACTACCAGCGGTTCGAACCTTCCAGTCCGTTACCGATGTTGATAGAACGGGCCCGTCGGCTGGCCGACAAGGATTTTCTCGATATTCTACGGGACTTGGCGCCTGATGGGCTGGGACAGGCGCAAATCGTCATCGGCAATCGCGATCAGTGACCTGGTTCACACCCTGGCACGGCCACAGGGTGTGGAATAACGGATGCAGCAATAGGGGCAGCGAGGCCAGCCATGGCAAAGGCAAGCAGTCAGAAATTCATCGCCCGCAATCGGGCACCACGCGTACAGATCGAGTACGATGTGGAGACCTACGGGGCACAGAAGAAGGTCCAGCTTCCTTTCGTGATGGGGGTGATGGCGGACCTGTCCGGCAAGCCCGCAGATCCGCTGGCGCCGGTCGCCGACCGCAAGTTCCTGGAAATCGACGTCGACAATTTCGACGATCGCATGAAGGCGATGAAGCCGCGCATCGCCTACATGGTGCCCAACACGCTGACCGGCGAAGGCAACATTGCGGTCGACATCACGTTCGAGAGCATGGATGATTTCTCGCCGGCCGCAGTCGCCCGTAAGGTCGAGGCGCTGAACAAGCTGCTCGAGGCGCGCACCCAGCTCTCCAACCTGCTGACCTACATGGACGGCAAGAGCGGCGCTGAGGACCTGATCACCAAGGTGCTGGCGGACCCCGCGCTGTTGCAGACCCTCGCCGCCGCCCCCAAGCCGGAAACTGCCGCCAGCAGCACGGAGGAATAAGCCATGTCCGGAACCGAAGCCGCGCCGCAGGCTGCCGCCGCCGGCGTCGTGACCCAGGAAGGCAGCGAGTTCGCCTCCCTGCTCAATCGCGAGTTCAAGCCGAAGACCGACCGCGCCCGCGAGGCCGTCGAGCAAGCGGTGCAGACGCTTGCGCAGCAGGCGCTGGTGCACACCGCCCTGGTCTCCACCGACGCGCTGCGCAGCATCGAGGCGATCATTGCCGCGATCGACGCCAAGCTCTCGGAGCAAGTCAACGTCATCATGCACCAGGAGGAGTTCCAGCAACTGGAGTCCTCATGGCGCGGCCTGCACTACCTGGTGAACAACACCGAGACCGACGAGATGCTGAAGATCCGCGTCTTCAACATCTCGAAGAAGGAGCTGGGCCGCACCCTCAAGAAGTTCCGCGGCACCGCCTGGGACCAGAGCCCGGTCTTCAAGAAGATCTACGAAGAGGAATATGGCCAGTTCGGCGGCGCGCCGTACGGCGCGCTGCTCGGCGACTACTATTTCGACCACAGCCCGCAGGACACCCAGCTCCTTGCCGACATCGCCCAGGTCTCCGCCGCCGCGCACGCGCCGTTCCTGACCGCCGCCGCGCCCACGCTGCTAGGGATGGATAGCTGGAACGAGCTGGCCAATCCGCGCGACCTGACCAAGATCTTTCAGACGCCGGAATACGCCGCCTGGCGCTCGCTGCGCGAAAGCGAGGACTCTCGCTATATCGGCCTGTGCATGCCGCGCTATCTGGCGCGCCTGCCCTATGGCGAGAAGACCGAACCGGTCGAAGAATTCCACTTCGAGGAAGACGTGGAAGGCGCCGAGAGCAGCAAGTTCTGCTGGTCGAATGCGGCCTATGCGATGGGCACCAACATCACCCGTGCGTTCAAGCTGTACGGCTGGTGCACGCGCATCCGCGGCATCGAGAGCGGCGGGGCGGTAGAAGGCTTGCCGGCCTTCACCTTCCCCACCGACGACGGCGGCGTGGACATGAAGTGCCCGACCGAGATCGCGATCAGCGACCGCCGCGAGGCCGAACTGGCGAAGAACGGGTTCATGCCGCTGATCCACAAGAAGAACTCGGACTTCGCGGCGTTCATCGGCGCGCAGTCGCTGCAGAAGCCGGAGGAATATGACGATCCGGCGGCGACCGCGAATGCCAATCTCTCGGCACGCCTGCCGTACCTGTTCGCGAGCTGCCGGTTCGCGCACTACCTGAAATGCATGGTGCGCGACAAGATCGGCTCGACCATGAACAAGGAACAGCTTAGCGCCTGGCTCGGCCAATGGCTTGCCAAGTACATCGACGGCTCCCCCAGCACCTCGAGCGAAAGCTTCAAGGCCACCCATCCGCTGTCGGAAGGCGCCGTGACGCTGGAAGAGAACGAGGAGAACCCGGGCTACTACAGCGCCAAGTTCTTCCTCAAGCCGCACTATCAGCTTGAAGGGCTCACGGTATCGCTGCGGCTGGTCTCACGCGTACCGGCGTAATCGACAATCGCCTCGGCCGGTTCCCGGCCAACTCTGCAACCATTAGCGGCCCCACGCGAACAGGAGACAAGAAATGGCCTTCGACTCATACATGCAGTTCATCCCAGCTTCTGGCAACGCCGCCGGTACGGCTCTCAAGGGCGAGTCACAGGTGGTACTGAACCTCACCGGCGATACGCTTGCCAACCAGAGCCCGGCGCTGCAGCAGGGCAGCGTGTTCGAAATCGATGACTTCAACTTCGATATCGAGCAGGTGCTGAACATCGGCAGCCAGAGTTCGGGTGCCGGCGCTGGTAAGGTCACCTTCAATCCGTTCTCGATCACCCGCAAGACCGACCGCGCCTCGCCGATCTTCTTCATGATGTGCTGCGCCGGGCAGCACTTCTATCAGGTGACGCTATGCCTGCGACGCGCTGGCGGCGGCGCCGGCGGCGCGGTCGGCAACACGGCCGGTAGCGCCACCATGAGTAGCGGCACCACGTTCCTGCGCTTCGATTTCGCCCTGGTCGCGGTGAAGACGATCTCCTGGAGCGGCTCCGATGGCGATGAGTCGCCCAAGGAAGAGGTGACCTTCGAGTACGGCGCGCTGATGGTGTGGTACTTGCAGCAGGCAACCGGCGGCGGAGCCCAGGGCTCGCCCGTCACCGGTGCATGGAACCGCGTCTACAACAACAACGACTTCCAGACGATCACCGCGAGCTGATCCGGCGATCACAGGCCCTGAGGAAACGCGGTGACAGACGCACGCGAACTGCTGCGTTCGGGTGAGCCTCGCGCCGCGTTGGAGCAACTGAAGCAGGAAGTGCGCAAGGCGCCGCGCGACGCTCGTCTGCGTACTTTCCTGTTCCAGCTCTTCTGCGTGTTCGGCGAGTGGCAACGCGCGGTAACGCAGCTTACCGTCGTGGCCGAACTCGACCCGGAGGCATTGCCGATGGTGCAGGCCTACCGCGCGGCGATCCGCTGCGAAATCCTGCGCGGCAAGATCTTCGCCGGTGAGCGCACGCCCACCGTGTTCGGCGACCCTGAACCCTGGATGTCGCTGCTGATCGAAGCCAACCGCGTGCTGGCCGCCGGCCGCGCCAGCGAGGCCGGCGGCCTGCGCGATACCGCCTTCGAGCAAGCGCCGGCCACCGCCGGCACGATCGACGGTGAGGCCTTCGAATGGATCGCCGATGCCGATCCGCGGCTTGGCCCGATGCTCGAGGCATTGGTCGACGGCAAATACTACTGGGTGCCGTTCCACCGCCTGCGCAGCCTCGACATCGAGCCGCCCGCCGATCTGCGCGATCAGGTCTGGATGCCGGCGCATTTCGTGTGGGCCAATGGCGGCGATTCTGTCGGCTTCATCCCGACCCGCTATCCCGGCTCGGACGCTGCCGACCCCGAACTCGCCCTGTCGCGCCGCACCGAATGGCAGGAGCGCGACAGCGAGTGGTTCCTCGGCCTCGGCCAGCGCACGCTCACCACCGATGCCGGCGAGCATGCCGTGATGGACATCCGCAAGA
Source organism: Acetobacteraceae bacterium (assembly GCA_030039695.1). Next base: position 4,063 of record JASHVB010000026.1, on the reverse strand, counting down.
TGGTCCTCACCCCGCCGGACGCCGTGTCTTAATATGGCGGAAGTCACTTCGCGCGAACGGCTACAGCCGTCCTTGCTCGACCGGCTGACCGACGACGCGCCCGAGACGCGGCGCGAGAGCTTCGACCAGCAGACCCTGACCTTCCCGCAACTGCGCCAGGCCGTACTGCGCGACCTCGCCTGGTTGCTCAACACCACAAATCTCGCCGCCACCGACGATCTGGCGGGCAGGCCGCTCGCGACGAAATCCACCATCAATTATGGCGTGCCGGGCCTCGCCGGTCTGGTCGGCACCTCGCGGCGGCTCAAGTCGGTCGAATCCGGTATCGTCGATGCCATCCGTGCCTTCGAGCCGCGCATCAAGCCGGAAACCCTGGCCGTGAAGCTGCGCCAGAACCGTGGTGAGCAAGCCACGCCGACCATTACTTTCGAGATCCAGGGCGAGCTCTGGGCGCAGCCGGTGCCCGAGCAACTTTTCCTGGAAACGTCGATCGAGCTGGAGACGCGGCTGACGGTGGTGACCGACACCCGGAAGCGTGGCTGATGGATCCCCGGCTGCTCCGCCTCTATGAAGGGGAACTCGCCTTCGTCCGCGAGGCGGGACTGGAATTTGCCAACGAATTCCCCAAGATCGCCGCCCGGCTGAACCTCGCCAGCTTCGACGTCGCCGATCCCTACGTCGAGCGCCTGTTCGAAGGCTTCGCGCTGCTGACCGCGCGCATCCAGCTCAAGATGGAAGCGGAGTTCCCGACCTTCACGCAGTCACTGCTGCAGATGGTCTATCCGCACTACCTCGCGCCCACGCCGTCGATGGCCGTGGTGCAGGTCCGTCCCGACCCCAAGCTGCGTGCCTCGCCGCAAGGCGCGATCCTGCCGCGCGGTACCGAGCTGCGCAGCTTACTCGGCACCGAGGACCAGACCAATTGCGACTTCCGCACCGCGCATCCGGTGCAGTTGCTGCCGATCGAACTCAGCGAGGCCGAATATATCGGCTCTCCCGCCGCGGTGACCGCACTCGGCCTGCCCGATCAGCGCGGCATCCGCGCCGCCATCCGGCTGCGGCTGAAGGCAACCGGCGCCGCCCCGTTCGCCGAGATCGCCCTCGCTCGCCTGCCCTTGTTCCTGTCCGGGCCGCCCGGCGCGCGCATGCGGCTCTACGAGCAACTCGCCGCCGATGTCGCAGCCCTCTATGTGCGGCCCACCGAGCGCCCGCTGCCGTGGCTGGAACGGCTGCCGCGGGCCGCGGTGCGCGCCATCGGTTTCGACCCCGAAGAGGCGCTGCTGCCGCGCGCGCCGGCATCCTTCGACGGCTACCGGCTGCTGCAAGAATACTTCGCCATGCCGGAGCGCTTCCTGTTCATCGAGTTCGCCGCGCTCGATCGTGCCGCGAAACGCTGCACCGGCCGCGAGCTCGACATCATTCTGCTGCTCCATCGCAGCGACCCGACGCTCGCCGCGGCTTTCGGCCCCGACCAGTTCGCCTTGTTCTGCACGCCAGCGATCAACCTGTTCCCCAAGCGCAGCGACCGGGTCAACATCTCCGACCGCGAGGCGGAGCATCACATCGTGCCGGACCGCATGCGGCCGCTGGATTTCGAAATATTCAGCGTCACCGGCGTAGAAGGCTTCGCGTCCGACGGCAGCGCGGCACAGCCGTTCATGCCGTTCTATGCCGCCAACGACCTGTCGCGGAACCCCGACCACCGCGCCTATTACATCCTGCGCCGGGAGCCACGGCAGCTCTCCTCGCGCACGCGCCAACGCGGGCCGCGCTCCAGCTATCTCGGCCATGAGGTGTTCATCTCGCTGGTCGATCCCGAGCGAACGCCGTTCCAACAGGACGTGCGCCAGCTCGGCGTCGACCTCCTGTGCACCAATCGCGACCTGCCGCTGTCCATGCCGGTGGGCAAGCAGCACACCGATTTCACCATCGCGATCAGCGCGCCGGTGGCCTCGATCCGCTGCATCGTCGGCCCGACCGCGCCGCGCCCCTGCCGGGGCGACGGCGAATATGCCTGGCGTTTCCTCAGCCATCTCGGGCTGAACTATCTGAGCCTGGTCGATACCGATGCGCTGCATGGCGCGGCGGCGTTGCGTGAGCTGCTGCGGCTCTACGTCGCGTCATCCAACGCCACCGCGATGCGCCAGCTCGAAGGCCTGACCTCGATCGCCTGCCATCCGATCGTGCGGCGCATTCCCGGCGTCGGTCCGGTCGCGGCCGGCCGCGGCCTGGAACTGACATTGACCATCGACGAAACACCGTTCGGCGGCGCCGGCGGCATCCTGCTGGCCGCCGTGCTTGACCGGTTCTTCGCCAAATACGTCTCGATCAATGCATTCACCGAGACGGTGCTGCACAACCCTGAACGGGGCGAGGTCATGCGATGGCCGATGCAGATCGGTCAGCGCCCGGTGCTCTAGCCGGCGAGCCACCGGACGATCCGGTGGAGTCGGTTGGCGCGGCAACGCCCACGCTGCCGCCCGCAGCGGCAGCGCTGTACGCCAAACTTGCAGAGCAACCCTGGGCCTTCAGCTTCTACCAGGCGATGCGCCGGCTGGAAGCGGCCTGGCCCGACCGTCCGCGCTTCGGCCACAGCACCCGCCTCGGACAGGACGCGTTGCGCCTGGCGCAGGAGGCCTCGGTGATCTTCGCGCCGGCCACGCTGGCCGGCTGGCAGCCCGGCGAGGATGACCGGCCGATCCGGCTGCTGGTGCATTTCTTCGGCTTGTTCGGCCCAGATGGCCCGCTGCCGCTGCATTTGACGGAATATGCCCGCGATCGCCGGCGCAACCATCATGACCCGAGCTTCCAGCGCTTCGCCGACATCTTCCATCACCGCGTCCTGTGTTTGTTCTATCGCGCCTGGGCCGATGCGCGGCCGACCGTCAGTTTCGACCGGCCGGAGGAGGATCGTTTCGCGCTCTATACCGGCGCGCTGATCGGCCTCGGCATGGACAGCCTGCGCGATCGCGACGCCATGCCCGACCTGACCAAGCTGCATTTTGCCGGGCATTTCGCCAACCAGACCCGCCATGCCGAGGGCCTGGCCTCGATCCTCACCGCGTTCTTCCAAATGCCGGTCCGCATCGAGAGCTTCATCGGCACGTGGCTGCCGCTGCCGGGCAGCGATCACACCCGGCTTGGCGCCGGCGCGGAGACCGCCAGCCTGGGCCGCAGCGCCTTGCTCGGCAGTCGCGTCTGGAGCCGCCAGCACAAGTTTCGCATTGTGTTCGGCCCATTGTCGCTGGCCGAGTACCTGCGCCTCTTGCCCGGCGGGCCGAGCTTTCACCGGCTGGTCCCGATCGTGCGCAACTATGCGGGCGACACGCTGATCTGGGACGTCAATCTAATCCTGCGTCAGCGGGAGGTACCGCCGATCGAGCTTGGCCACACCGGCCGGCTCGGCTGGACCACCTGGCTGATGCCGCGCAGTAAAAACGTTGACGCAGCCGATCTATTTCTCGACGCTAGTGCCGACAGCATGGCGCGCACCATCGACGCCGGCTCGTCCACGACTGCAGCGGAGTCCGTTTCATGACAGAAATAAGCCGCGCTGCCCTGTTCGGCAAACTGAACCCTCTGGCCTACAAGGCCATCGAGGGCGCCACGGTGTTCTGCAAGCTCCGCGGCAATCCCTATGTCGAGCTGGTGCACTGGATCCATCAGATCCTGCAGACGCAGGATTCCGACCTGCACCGCATCATCCGGCATTTCGAACTCGACCCATCAAAACTGGCCGCCGACATCACCAGCGCGCTGGACAAGCTGCCGCGCGGCGCCACAGCGATCACCGACCTCTCGCAGCATGTCGAGGATGCGGTTGAGCGCGGCTGGGTGTTCGGCACGTTGATGTTCGGCGAAGCGCAGGTGCGTACCGGTCACCTTCTGCTAGGCGCGGTAAAGACGACCACGCTGCGCAATGCGTTGTACGCGATCAGCCGGCAGTTCGAGCTGGTGAAAGCGGACACGCTGTCCGACCAGTTCGCTTCGATCGTCGGCAACTCACCGGAGAACGCGCTGGCGGCGAGCGACGGTTCGCGCGTCGGCGCGCCGGGCGAGGCCT
>JASHVB010000025.1 GCA_030039695.1 Acetobacteraceae bacterium | reverse complement strand
CGACATCTCAAGGGCTTGACATGAGGACAGTTCTTGGACGTGCCGGTCTTGGGAGTGGCGTAGGGGTGCCTGGAATGATGGCGCTCGGAATCGCGGCTTCGAGCGCGATCAGTGTGTTGTCGCTCGCGGTTCCTCTGGCGATCTTCCAAACCTACGACCGTATCCTGCCGAACCAGGCATACGGCACGACTGTCGTGCTGGCCCTGGGCGTGTTGATCGCAGTCATCCTCGAGGCCGTGCTGCGCTATAGCCGGTCCGTACTCTTCGCCTATGTCGGCGCCGCCATTGAAGCGCAGGGAACCGTAGGCCTGCTCGACCACGTGATGCATGCCGACGGACGGGCGTTGCACCGACTGCCGATGCCGATCCTGACCAATGCGTTCCGCGCGGTCTGGGAAATCCGCGACTTCTGGTCCGGCAATGCCGCGGCGGCGCTCCACGAGCTGCCCTTCGCCGTGATCTATGTTGGCTTGATCGGCTATATCGCTGGATGGCTGGCGGTGATCCCGCTCGCCCTCACGGTCGTTGCGGCGCTCGTTGCCCTCGCGGTCTTTCGCTCGACCGCGTCAGCCATGGAACAAGCCGAAACGGCACAGCTCGAGCAGCGCAATCTTGGTTGGGGAATTTTCCTTGGCATCGTCGAAGCCAAGGCGATGGCCGCCGAAACTCTCCTTACTACTCGGTATCGCGATGCCGTCGCGGGTGTGATGGACGCCACCGCCCGTGTCGAGAACTTCGAGACGCTGATCGCCGAAAATGGCGGCCTGCTGGCGCAACTCGCGACGATCGGGGTCGTGACCGCGGGTGCCTTCATGGTGATATCCGGCCATCTGACGACGGGCGGCCTCGCGGCGTGCACGCTTCTCGCCGGTCGTTCTATCGGGCCGACGATCGGGGCCTTCGGCTATCTGAGCCGTCGCAACCAGATGCAAGCGGTCGAAGGCCGGATAAAGCGCGTCCTGTCGCTGCCCCCGGCGCCTGTATGGACGGGAGCGGCCGCGGACGCGAGCCGCCTGTTCGCGGGCGGCACCGTCGTGCTTTCGGGCGATGCCATGCCGGACGGCGCTGAGTCGATCCCGCAAGGCGCGTTTGTGCATGTCGGTTCCGAGGATTCAATCCTCGCAACAGCCGTGCTCAGATCAGTGGCGCGGCTGGACGATTGGCTCGGGCTCACGGTCACATTCGATGGCGAACCGAGCAGCGTCTACGATCCATTGAGCCTCCGACGTGGGATCACCATGGCAAGTTCGCGCGGCGAACTGATCCGTGGATCGCTGCTCGACAACCTCACGCTATTCAGTGCGCAGTACGAAGCTGGGGTGATCCAGCTATCGGAACGTTTAGGCCTGAGCGGGTTCGTCGACGGGCTGCGCCAGGGCTACATGACGCCGATCGGACCTGGCAGCGCGGAGATCATCAGCCCGGGCGTATCAGCGCGCATCGGCCTTATCCGTGCCTTGGTGCGGCAACCTTTGGTGTTGTGCCTCGACCAAGTGGAGAGCTACCTCGATCTCGACGGAATTGAACGCCTCGTCGCACTGCTGAAGGAGTTGAAAGGACACACGACGGTGTTTCTCGTGTCCGGGACGCCGATGATGATCCAATTGGCCGATCGGCACCTGCGCGTGCCGGCGCCACCAGCGCCGAACATGCCGCGCTTGGTGGGGCCGCCGCTGCCGGTTACCGCCTAGGCGACGGCACGGTGGACACAATCGTTTCCCTCGAAGCGACAACCGACCCGGCGTCGCCGGCGAAGCGGCCTGCGACCTGGACCGAGGCGGTCTGGCTGGAGCGTCTCGAGGCCGCCGTCGGGACCGAGCGACGCGCCGCTTCGCCGGTTGCGGCGGCGTTGCCCGCCATGTTGGTTGCGCTGGGTTGGCTCGGAACCGCGCGAAGCCTCGCCGGGTTGTTGCCGGCGCACGACGTGGTGCTAACGCTCGAACACGTCGAACTGCTGCTGCCGGCGGTCGGATTCCGCGCGCGCTGCATGGCGGCCCGCGGGACCGCCGCGGACACCCGCCAGTTGCGGGCGGGAAGCCTCGCGCAAAAAAGCGACGGCACGGTAGGGGTCTACCTCGGCCATCCGGATGGCAAGGATGTGTGGCTTGTCGATGGCAGCCACCGCGAACTGCCGCTCACGAAGGGCGATACGATCCTCTCGGTCGCGCCTGATATCGATTTCCGTCCGGTGGACGAGCCCCGGCCTAACTGGTTCCGCGGCCTTTTCGAAAAGCTGCGCAACGACTTGTTCGCTCTTTTTGCGATGAGTCTCGTTGTCAACGTCCTGGCACTGACCGTGTCGCTGTACACGCTGGTGGTCTACGGTCACGTTATTCCCTCTGGAACAACCGCCACGATCTGGGGCATCGCGCTGGTGGCGGTCGTCGCGATAGTGGGCGGGTGGGCGCTCAAGGTCGGACGCCAGATTGTATTTTCTCGATTGGGAAGCTGGGCAGGCACCCGCGTCGGCTCCGCCTCGATGCGCAAGATGCTTGCACTGCCGCTCGAGATTTCGACGCGGTTGGGTGTCCAGAACAATATCGTCCGCATGCGCAGCTTTGAGAGCGCGCGGACGTTCCTTAGCAGCGCCGGTAGCCTAAACCTCATCGACTATCCATTTGTCGTGATTTTCGTGATTACGATCGCCGTGATGGGCGGCTGGCTTGTTCTCGTGCCGATCCTCGCGCTCCTGACTTACGCTGCGCTCGCCTTTCCGACATCCGATTATCTGGCCAACAAGTCAAACGCCGCCGGCATAGCAGCGGGGGAACTCGAGGAGCATGCCGTATCGGCGCTGCTCGGCATCAATGCGTTCAGTAAGGCCGGCGCGGACAACCAATGGCTCGTCCGCTTCGCCGACCTTGCGCGCGCATCGGCCTCGCGCAATCGCGAGTACGCGATCGCTGTCGCGCGTGCCCAGACGATCGGTCAGGGGCTCGGCCTGGTAACAGTACTGGCGACGCTATGTACCGGCATTATGCTCGTTCTCGACGGGGCCATGCACCCGGCCGGGCTGGTTGCGGCGATGATGCTGATCTGGCGGATCACGGTGCCGGCACAACAGGCGTTCGGCTCGCTGGTCCGGCTGCGTCAGATCCGCGCCTCGGTCGCGCAGCTCGATGACCTGATGGCAACGCCCGGGGAACGCACGAGCGCCGAGTTCAGCAGCCCCGCCGGACTCGGGAAGCCGGAGCTCATGGTCGACCGCCTCTACTATCGTCCCGATGCCGATTTCGATGCCGCGCTGAATGGCGTTTCGTTCACCGTTCCCGCGGGCGCGCGTGTCGCAATCGTCGGTCCCAGCGCAGGTGGCAAATCCGCTCTCTTGGAGTGCGTGGCCGGCCTGCGGCGCCCGCAAGCCGGGCGCGTTCTGGTGGCTGGGCGGGACATCCGACAGTTCGACACGACGGAGTATCGCGCGTGGCTCGGCTACGTGCCGCAGACCGTTCCCGCGCTACCACTGACCGTCCGCGACTACCTGCGCTTGCGAACGCCAACGCTGCAAGACGACGAGGCGTTCGCCGCGTTCGAACGGGTGATCGGCCCCGACTGGAAGCAGCTGCCCGTGTTCGATCGCCGTCGCCGTCAATTGGGGGGACAGACTCAACGCCACGTCGATGGCGGGAACGCAGCTCTCGCTCCGCATCCGCGCCCGCAGGCTGCAGCTGGAACCGGCTCGAAACCGCGAGACTACGTGCTTGACCGAACGCTCAACCCGTTCACCGACGACCATGAGGAATTGCAGTTCCGCCAGATCGTCGCTTTCGTCGCCGCGACGCTCGGGCAACCCACATTGCTGCTGATAGATGGCGATGGCGTCGGCGGAACTCTTGGCTGGGAACCGCGAATTCTGCGTTACCTCGATTCGATCCGTGGATCGACCACGGTGGTCTGGGCGCCGTACACGAGCGAGCACATTCAGACTTGCGA
>JASHVB010000209.1 GCA_030039695.1 Acetobacteraceae bacterium | reverse complement strand
TTTCTTCCAGCAGGCTCTCCAGCTCGCCCGACTGGAACATCTCCATGATGATGTCGCAGCCGCCGACGAACTGGCCCTTCACGTAGAGCTGCGGGATGGTTGGCCACTGCGAGAATTCCTTGATGCCCTCGCGCAGCTCCATGTCCTCCAGCACGTTAGCAGACTGGAACGGCACCTGCAGGTGCGAGAGGATTTGCACCACGCGAGCGGAGAACCCACACTGCGGGAACATTGGTGTCCCCTTCATGTACAGCATCACCGGATTCTGCTCTATTTCGCCCTGGATGCGGTCGAACACGTCAGCCATTGAAGTCTACTCCTGTCACTCGGGTGCGGATGTCTGCAACGCGAGGGCGTGCAGCTCGCCCCCCATGCGGCCCCGCAGGGCCGCGTAGACCATCTGATGCTGCCGGACCCGCGGCACGCCGCGGAACGTTTCGGAGACGACAGTCGCGGCGTAATGGTCGCCATCGCCGGCGAGGTCCTCCACAGTTACGCGCGCATCGGGGAGCGCTGCCTTAATCAGGGCCTCAATCTCGCTCGCCGCCATCGCCATGCCGGTCGGTCCCCTCAGCCGGTGCCGTCCATCCAGAACGGAAAGAAGCGCTCGTGTATCGCGCGCAACGCCGCAACGGATATTGTGCCGCCGTCGGGCAGTGTCAAATCCCGCCCGCCGGATGTGGCAATGCGCATGGCCGGAATACCGGCGGTCTCGGCCGCACTGCAGAAGGTGCTGGCGTCGGCAACAGCAACCAGGTAGCGCCCCTGGTCCTCGCCAAACCAGAAAGCGTGGCCTGGCACATCGCGGGGGTGAGTGAACAAGCGGGCCCCGACGCCGCTCGCCATCGCCATTTCAGCGAGCGTGACCAGCACGCCGCCGTCCGACACGTCGTGGCAAGCGCGCACTGTGCCATCGAGGATGCGTGCGCGGATCCAATCGCCGTTGGCGCGTTCCACGGAGAGATCAACGGGTGGCGGCGCGCCTGCCTCCCTGCCAGCGACTTCGCGTAACCATAGCGACTGGCCAAGCCAACCTTTCGTCGCGCCAATCAGCACCACGTCGAGCCACGGCGGCAATGCGAGGCCGGCTGCCTTCGCCGCGTCGTCCAGCATACCGAGGCCCCCGATTGCCGGGGTGGGTAGGATCGCGCGGCCTTCCGTCTCGTTGTAGAGGCTGACGTTGCCGGAGACGACCGGGAAGTCGAGCGCCTCGCACGCCGCCGCCATGCCTCGGATTGCCGCGGCGAACTGGCCCATGATCTCCGGCTTTTCCGGGTTGCCGAAGTTCATGTTGTCGGTCAGTGCCAGTGGACGGGCGCCAACAGCCGTGATGTTACGCCAGGCCTCGGCGACTGCCTGTTTCGCGCCTTCCTCCGGGTCGGCGGCGCAATAGCGCGGCGTGCAATCGGTGGTCAGCGCGAGTGCGGAGGCGTGTCCGTCCAGCTTCACCACGGCCGCGTCGGCCGCGCCAGGGCGTTTGACGGTCAGACCACCAACGGTGGAGTCGTATTGGTCCCAGACCCAGGCGCGCGAGCACAGGTCGGGGCAGCCGACCAGCTTCTCGAGCGCGGCGGTCAGCCCGACGCGGTCCTCGACGTGGTTCGGGTTCAGCGTCTCGAGCTTCGGCGTTTCGATCGTATCGCGGTGGTACAGGGGGGCCTGGACGTTGAGCGGTGCCAGGGGAATGTCGGCTTCAATCTGGCCGCGATGGCGGACGACGATGCGGCCGGTGTCGGTGAGCTGGCCAATGACGGCGAAATCCAGTTCCCACTTCTCAAAGATCGCGCGCGCCGCGTCCTCGCGCTCAGGGCGCAACACGATGAGCATGCGTTCCTGGGACTCCGAGAGCATAAATTCGTAGGCACTCATGCCAGTTTCGCGAGCCGGCACCTTGTCGAGATCGAGCTCGATGCCCACGCCACCTTTGCCGGCCATCTCGACCGAGGAGCTGGTAAGGCCAGCGGCACCCATGTCTTGGATAGCGACGATCGCATCAGTCGCCATCAGTTCCAGGCAGGCCTCTATGAGCAGTTTCTCAGTGAACGGATCACCCACCTGGACGGTTGGCCGCTTCTCTTGCGAATCTGCGGCGAATTCGGCCGACGCCATGGTAGCGCCATGGATGCCATCGCGCCCGGTCTTGCTGCCGACATAGACAACCGGATTGCCGACGCCGGCGGCGGCGGAGAGGAAAATGCGGTCGGCCGAGGCCACCCCTACGGTCATCGCGTTGACCAGCGGGTTGCCGTCATACGCAGGGTGGAAGTTGATCTCGCCGCCGACCGTTGGCACGCCGACGCAGTTGCCATAGCCGCCGATGCCGCGCACCACCCCATCGACAATTGTTCTTGTGCGTGGGTTGTCGGGCGAGCCGAAGCGGAGCGCGTTCAGGTTGGCGACAGGGCGCGCGCCCATCGTGAACACGTCGCGCAATATGCCGCCAACGCCGGTCGCCGCGCCCTGATATGGCTCTATGAAGCTTGGGTGATTGTGCGACTCCATCTTGAAGATGGCGGCCTGCCCGTTGCCGATATCGACCACGCCGGCATTCTCGCCTGGGCCATGGATCACCCAGGGCTGCTTCGTCGGCAACTGACGCAGCCAAACGCGGGAGGATTTGTAGCTGCAGTGTTCCGACCACATGACTGAGAACACGCCAAGCTCCGTCAGGGTCGGCGTGCGGCCCATGATCTCCAGAACCTTGCCATATTCTTCGGCGGAGAGGCCGAAGTCACTGGCGAGGGCCTGGCTGGCGGTTGGCGGCGTGGCGACGTCGGTCATGCTGCGGTGCGGGTGTTGGCCCGGTTGATATAGCGGGCAGGTTGGTCGCCTGCCATCGTGCGATGCGTTTTGGCTCGCCAGAGGGACAACACTACGATAACGCTGACAATATCATATGGTGTCGCGGCGCCCACATCCTGATCCATAACGTCTCAATCACGCCGCGATCGCTGCACGGCGCGCTCACCCGGCGGCGCAGCCGCGTGCGGACAGTGCCGCCGATTCGGCGGAGGTTCGCGCCATAACGCCCAACGCTTCTCAACGGCTCGCAGAGGACCTGGTGAGCAGATGCCGAGACGAATGGTGACGCTGGTAGTCGACACCCGCGTTGCGGCGAAATGGCTGGTGCAGCACGACGGAACCGACCATCCGCCCAGCAGCCGGGCTGTTCGCTGAGGCGCCCTTGGCGCGCTACGCCGCAGCCAGCGCATCGAACAGGGGCTTGCCATCGATTCCGCCCATCAGCGGATCGACCAGGTCCTCGGGGTGAGGCATCAAACCCATCACCCGCAGGTTCGGGGACAGGATACCGGCGATGCTGCGTGCGCTGCCATTGCGGTTCGCCTCCGGCGAGACCTCTCCGGCCGGCGTGGCATAGCGCAGCGCCACCAAACCTTCGCCCTCCAACCGGTCCAGTGTCGCCTCGTCGGCGAAGTAGTTGCCGTCGCCGTGCGCCATCACGGCGCGGAACACCTGGCCACGTTGGTAGTGGCTGGTGAACGCGGTGTCGGTGCGCTCGACGCGCAGGTGGCAGTCGCGCGCCAGGAAACGCAGCGTCGCATTGCGTAGCAAGGCGCCGGGCAGAAGCTGCGCCTCGGTCAAAATCTGGAAGCCGTTACAGACGCCGAGGACATAGCCGCCGCGTTCGGCGTGGGCGCGGATAGCGGTCATCACCGGCGAGTGGGCCGCCATGGCGCCGCAACGGAGATAGTCTCCGAAGCTAAAGCCCCCGGGGATGACGATCAGGTCAAGATCGGAAAGGTCAGTTTCCCTATGCCAGATCATGCGCGGGGTACCGCCTGAGCGCTCCAGCGCGATCGCCATATCGCGCTCCCGGTTGATGCCGGGGAAGATGACGATGCCGGTTTTCATACGCGCCTCGTCGCCCTGTGCTGTCGGATCTCGGTTCTTGCCACGCATGCGCCCGGCCCGCTAGCCCGAACTCGTGCGTCGCTGGGCGGCCAAAAGGGCGTCCATGGTGCAGATAAGCGCCTTACGGGCGCCCTCAACGGGAGGGACAGACCGGGTTGGCACCCGGGGGGCGGCTCGCCGCTGCAAGCACGGAGCGCACAGCATGTTTGTACGCCTCCTGAGACGAGACATTTGCAACCTGGCGGGCGGTCCTGTGCGCTCGTTCCAGCAGCAACACCAAACTTCGGCAACTCAGGTCTGATCTGTCGCGCTGCAAGACGCCGTATAATACAATTGGGAAACGCAAGGATGCCGGATGGTCTCGGTCGGAGCCCCGACGCTGACAACCTCCACCACCCCAACTTTCAAACCGAGGCACCATCGTTCGTCGGTACATCAGGCAGTACGTTGATCGCAGGCCGCTGGCCGCTTCTCGCGCCTGAGGGCCCGGCGCCACGCCTGGACGGGGCCAAACGCAGGGACGTTTGCGGGTTTCGACCCATTACCCTCGGGGCTATCGCGCCTCGACGTCTACCGCACTAGCCGTCCACCGCCACCCGGAAGCTCTCGATCACGGTATTAGCCAGCAACTTGCGCGCCATTTCCTCGGCTTCCGCTCGCGCTTTCGCCGGATCCGTCTCAGTCAGCTCGAGCTCGATCACCTTCCCCGCCCGCACGTCGCCAACCCTGGAAAACCCCAGCGTGTGCAGCGCGCGCTGGATCGCCTTACCCTGCGGGTCCAAGACGCCCTCCTTCAGCATGACCGTGACGACCGCCTTCACTGCATGAGCTCCGGCCCCTTCAGGTCGCGCATGCCGGCTTCCGGCAGGATACCCAGCCGCTTCGCCACTTCCTGATACGCCTCCTCGACATGGCCGAGATCGCGGCGGAAGCGGTCCTTGTCCATCTTCTCGTTGGTCTTGCTGTCCCACAACCGACAGTTGTCGGGGCTGATTTCATCGGCCAGGACGATGCGCATCTCGTCGTTCTCCCACAGCCGGCCGAACTCCAGCTTGAAGTCGACCAGCGTGATGCCGACGCCCAGGAACAAACCCATCAGGAAATCGTTAATCCGGAGCGTCAGGGCGACAATATCGTCCAAGTCGGCGGCGTTGGCCCAGCCGAAGCATGTGATGTGCTCCTCGGACACCATCGGGTCGTTTAGCTGATCGTTCTTGTAGTAATACTCGATAATCGAGCGCGGCAGGCGGGTGCCCTCCTGGATGTTTAGCCGCTGCGCCAGGCTGCCGGCAGCAACGTTCCGTACCACGACCTCCAGCGGGATGATTTCCACTTCGCGAATCAGCTGCTCGCGCATGTTCAGGCGGCGAACGAAATGTGTCGGGATGCCGATCTCGGCGAGACGGAGCATCAGGTACTCGCTGATGCGGTTGTTAAGAACGCCCTTGCCCGTGATGACGCCCTTCTTGGCGCCATTGCCGGCGGTGGCGTCATCCTTGAAATACTGCACCAGGGTGCCTGGCTCCGGCCCCTCGAACAGAACTTTGGCTTTGCCTTCGTAGAGCTGGCGGCGGCGGGCCATCACTGTTCCCCTTGACGAGCCCCGCCCTGGCGGCAGGGGCGCTGTGTTGCGCTGCGGCACTGGCCGGGCGACACGTTGGATATAGCAACGCGCGGGCCATCCCGCCACGGCATCGGCTGGCGGGGCCGTCATCCTGCCGGGGCGGCTCGTTTTTCGGCGACATCCTGACCGGCGGGACGATTTGACTTTGGTCACGCGCTCACACGTCCGTCATCTCGTTACATGGCCCGTGGTGGATTTGATGGAGGAATTGTCAGGTCTGGCGCGTGCCCCGCTCCGTGCCCGGTCCTCCAGTGCGCAACCGTGCTGCATCCCGCTGCCCGTCCTCCCAGGAGGCCCGAGGAGCCAACGAGGGCATGATCGCTCGCGGGTGTTCTGTTCGCAGCACCTGCCTCTTGCAGCGGCAATCGGTGCTGCTGCAGCACGCAGCGCCCACAACAAAAGTCGCCCGCCGCGGGAAAGTCGGCAGCGGCTGTGCTGCAATCACCGATATCGTCGCAAAACAAGCTCTACCGAGAGAACCTGGCCCCGCGATCCGGTAATGGAGTTGGCAAGCTTGGGTCACAATTCCAACCACCGCCTCGTGCTCGGACCGTCACGGCCCTGGCCACGCGGCTAGCCACCCCCAATCTTCGGGATCAGCACCACTTCGTTCTCCGGCCCGAACTTCGCCGAATACGCATCCTGGAATATTTCCCCGTCGATCGCGACGGCCATGCTCTCCTCAACCTGCTTGCCAAGGCCTGGAAAGCGTTCCTCCAGTTCCGCCACCAAACGTCGGAATGTCATCGCCGATACCTCGAGCTCCGTCCGCCCCTCGGTATATCGCTGGGCGGCCGAGCCGGAGAGAAGGATTTTCGGCATGTGGCACCCCTACCCGGCGCACAAAGCGCAACAACCTCTCCCGCCAAACGCGGGAGAGGTTGTGTCTCGTCTATTCCGCCGCCTTCGGCAGCGTCGCCGAATCCAGCGCAGCCCGTACCTTCGGCGGCGACATCGGCAGGTCGTGCAGCCGCAGACCCGTCGCGTCGCGGATCGCATTGCCGATAGCGGCCATAGGCGGAATGATTGGCACCTCGCCAACGCCACGCGCGCCGAACGGATGCCGTGGGTTCGGCACTTCCACCATCACCGCCTCGATCATCGGCATGTCAGAAGCAACCGGCACGCGATAGTCGAGAAACCCCGCGTTATCCATTTTGCCGTTCTGGTCGTAGATGTATTCCTCGTTAAGCGCCCAGCCGACGCCCTGCGCCGCGCCGCCCTGGATCTGGCCTTCCACATAGCTCGGGTGGATCGCCTTCCCCACATCCTGCAAGGCGGTATAACGCAGGATCTTCACCGCGCCTGTCTCTGCATCGACCTCCACATCGACGATGTGACACCCGAAGCCAGGCCCGGCACCCTGCGCGTTGATCGATACCTCCGACCCGATCGGCCCGCCGGTCCGCCCCGCCTTCAGTGCGATCGCCGCGATGTCCAACGGCTCGAACGCGCCGGCATTGGAGCCGGCCGGATAGGCCTTGCCGTCCTTCCACTCCACCGCCTCAACCGGGATTTCCCAGATCTGCGCGGCGCGCTTCTTCAAGTCCTCGACGACGCGCTCGGCCGCTTGCGTCGCCGCCATGCCGGTGGCGAAGGTCACACGCGAGCCGCCGGTCAGGAAGCTGAACCCGATTGACGACGTGTCGGGAATGATCGTGCGCACCTTCTCGGCTGGCACGCCCAGCACTTCCGCAACCATCATACCGATCGAGGCCCGTGAACCGCCGATGTCCGGGTTGCCCGACGTCGCGACCACCGTGCCATCCTCGGCGATGTGGCATCCAGCCGAGGACTCGCCACCGATGTTAAACCAGAATCCGCACGCGATGCCGCGCCCGGTCCCCGGCCTCACCGGCGCCTTGTAGTGTGGGTGGTTCTTGGCCGCTGCCAGCGTGGCAAGGAAACCGATGTTCTGGTGCGTCGGCCCGTAATGCGTCTTGGTTCCGTTGCGCGCGCCATTCTGCTCCCGCAGCGCAATCGGGTCCTTGCCGAGCTTGCGCGCCAAATCGTCCATCGCGCACTCGACCGCCCAGGATGAGATCGGCGCACCGGGCGCGCGATATGCGGCGACCTTCGGCCGGTTGCTCACCACGTCATAGCCGACCACATCGACGTTCGGGATGTCGTACATCGCGAAGCCGCACATGCAACCGGGACCGATCGGCGAACCGGGAAACGCCCCGGCCTGATACTTCAGCACCTGCTGTGCCGCGACGAGCGTGCCGTCCTTCCTGGCACCGAGCTTCACCGAGACCGTCGCGCCGGAGGTCGGGCCGGAGGCGCGGAATACTTCATCCCGCGTCATCTGCATCTTCACCGGCCGGCCGCTCTTTTTGGACAGCGCGATTGCCACCGGCTCCAGGTACACCAGCGTCTTACCGCCGAAGCCACCGCCGATTTCCAGCGGCACTGCGCGGATGTTGGAGATATCGATTCCAAGCAGCTTGGCGCAGTACGCCCGGACCATGAAATGGCCCTGGCTCGAGCTGTAGATCATCACCTGCCCGTCGGAGTTGTACGAGCATAGGCAGGCATGGGGCTCGATGTACGCCTGGTGCACCGGCTGGGTGGTGTAGTTGCCCGCAACGGTCACCTCGGCATCCCTGAACCCGGCGTCCACGTCACCCTTCTTGAACACCACCTTCTTCGCGACGTTCGAGGGCTTTGTGGGCTTCGGCTCCACACCCGCGGTGAACAGATCGTCGTGCAAGACAGGGGCGTCGTCCGCCATCGCAGCTTCGACGTCGATGACGTAAGGAAGCACTTCATACTTCACATCGATCAGCGCCACCGCGGCGTCGGCGATCGCCGGCGTCGTGGCCGCAACGGCGGCGATGGCGTGGCCCTCGTACAGCGCCTTGTCCCAGGCCAGGCAGTTGCGCGAGAGGTCGCGGAAATTCATCGGACCTTCGCCGACGAACGCTTCTTCGTTGGCGATATGCGGGAAATCCTTCGACGTGACCACCGCCCTCACGCCCGGCAACTTCTCCGCCCTGCTGGTGTCGATGGACAGGATCTTCGCATGCGCATGCGGCGAACGCAGCACCTTGCCCCAGATCATTCCAGCCATCCGCATGTCCGCACCGAACTGCGCACGGCCGGTAACTTTCTCGACGCCGTCGGGGCGGATCGGACGCGTGCCGACGACCTTCAGATCGGATGGAACATAATTCATGCCGCCTTCTCCCCTCGCATGACCGCCGCGGCGTCCATGACGGCGCGGATCACCTTGTCATAACCCGTGCACCGGCACAGGTTGCCGGCCAGCCAGTAACGCGCTTCCTCCTCGGTCGGGTTGGGATTCTCATCGAGCAACGCCTTCGATGCGACGATGAGACCTGGGGTGCAGAAGCCACATTGCAGCGCGGCGTGCTCCAGGAACTTCTGCTGGATCGGGTGCAGGTGATCGCCCTGCGCGATGCCCTCGATCGTGGTGATGTTGGTGCCGTCCGCCTCACATGCCAGCATCAAGCAGGAACACATCAGCCGCCCGTCGACGATGACGCTGCACGCGCCGCAGTCGCCCGATGCGCAGCCTTCCTTGCTGCCGGTGAGGCCGATTTCGTCGCGCAGTGAATCGAGCAGAGTCTGCTGGGTTTCGCAGAGGAATTCAGTGGGCTCGCCGTTGATGACAGCGGAAACGTGATGCTTTGCCATGGATTGCTTATCCCCGATTCTCAGTGTCAGTGAGTGGCGCGGTGGGCGACGCCCATTGCGCGGTCAAAGGCGATCGCCGCGACACGGCGAGCCAGCACGCCGGCAACCTTGGTACGGTAATCGATGGTGCCGCGCTTGTCGTTGATCGGCTTGCACGCGGCCTGTGCGGCGGCGTCGAGCGCCTTCAGCGTCGCATCGTCCAGCTTGTGGCCGATCAGCGCCGCGGCCGCGGAATCGACCAGCAGCACGGTGGGCGCCACAGCGCCGAGCGAGACGCGCGCGGCGGTGCAGACGCCGTTCGCGTCCAGCGTGACGCTGATCCCACAACCGACCACGGCGATGTCCATTTCGGTGCGCGGAATGAAGCGAAGATAGGCGTCGGCGGACCGCGGCGGGCGTGCCGGCAGCTTGAACTCCAGGATGAACTCGCCCTTTGCGAGATTGGTGCGCCCCGGACCGGCGGGAACCTGTTCCACCGGCACGTCGCGCCGCCCGTTCGGCCCCACGACAACCGCGATCGCGCCCGCGGCGTACAGCGCTGGCACTGAGTCGGCGGCCGGTGAGGCATTGCACAGGTTGCCGGCCAGCGATGCGCGCCCCTGGATCTGCGTCGAACCGATCAGGTCCATCGCCTCGACGACGC
>JASHVB010000024.1 GCA_030039695.1 Acetobacteraceae bacterium | reverse complement strand
AAAAACGGCAACTGCCCAAGCGGCGTCACCGGTGCCGCCGGGTCCCATTCCACGCGCACCCGGCCGCCAAAGGTGTCCGCCGTCGCGGACAGTTCCTCAACCAGCGATTGTTCACCCGCCCGGTGAGTGATCAGCTCTGTCGTGTTTGCGTCCATCCGGGCCAAATCCACCGATTCGGCCATCCGACGCAATCAGCCAACCGCCGTTTCTAGGGTCATGCGTGCGTGCCCAATATCGTCACTCTCGGCGTTGGCGTGCCTCAACCTCCCGGCCGCTTAGCGTGGGAGAGGTAGTCCGGCGCAGCGACCTTCCTCGCCCAATTGCTGCCTCGCCGAAGCGTTGCCGTAGCACGTCGATGGCCGCCTGTGTCGCAGCGAGTCTCGGCGTCTTGGCATCGGCGAGGTCGCCGTGATCGGCTTGATCGCCTGGTACCAGCGGTTGTGCGCCAATGCCGATCAGCCGGAAAGCGGTGCCCGTCGCCTCGCGTACCAGCAACATGCGGGCCGCTTCGAACAATCGATCCGGCAGCGCAGTGGGGTTTGGCAGCCGTGCATTGCGGGTGCGGATGGCGAACCGGTTAGTCTTTAGCTTCAACACCACGCCGGCAGCGGCTACTTCGTGCTCTTTCAGTCGCCGCGCCAGTCTTTCCGACAGGCGCCACAAGGGGCGTTCCAGGTCCTCGACCCGCGTCAGGTCTGTGTCGAACGTCGTCTCCGCGCTGATCGACTTGATCTCGCGTGACGGATCGACGGGGCGCAAATCCTCCCCGCGCGCGCGGTGCACCAGAGCCGGCCCGTCCTCCCCTAGCTTGCGCAGTGCGTCACGGTCAGAGAGCGCCTGCAAATGCCCGAGCCGGGTAATGCCGAGCGTTGCGAGCTTCTGCGCCAGTGCCGGCCCGACGCCGGGCAGAAGCCGGACCGACTCGAGCGCAAGGACGGCGGATGCCTCGGCCGCGCCGATCACCGCGAAGCCGCGGGGCTTGTCACGCCCAGCGGCAATCTTCGCCAGCAGGCGATTCGGCGCTAGGCCGACGGATACCGTGACGCCGACTTCGCGTTCCACGTCGCGGGCGAAGCGAGCCAACACGACGGCGGGCGGCGCACCGTGGAGCGCCTCGGTGCCGGCGAGGTCGAGCACTGCCTCATCGATCGACAGCGGCTCGAGCAGCGGGGTGAGGCGATTCATCAGCGCGCGAATCTGCCGCGATACCGCGGTGTATTTGGCGAAGTCAGGCCGGATGACAACCGCGTCGGGGCACGCCTTTAGCGCCTTGAACATCGGCATGGCAGAGCGCACGCCGTACATGCGGGCAACGTAGCAGGCCGTGGTGACCACACCGCGCACACCGCCGCCGACGATCACGGGTTTGGCTGCAAGCTCCGGGCGGTCGCGCTTCTCCACGCTGGCGTAAAATGCGTCGCAGTCGATGTGCGCGATGGTCAGCGAGAACAGCTCGGGGTGGGAGATGCACCGGGCGCCGTTGCAGACCGGGCAGGGAGCAGGTGTGTCGATCACGGATGCGCAATCGCGGCACAAGAACATCTCGTGTGCCGGGCGGGCAAGGTCGGCGCGCGAAGCGATGCCGGGTGAGGGGCGTGCGTTCCGCGTCTCCTCCTGCGCTTTCCGCCGAGCTTTCCTGCGCTGCGGGAGCGGTGCAGCCATCATCCCTCCCATAGCCACGCTGCTCCCCTGACTCCCGACGAGTCCCCATGTTTGTTGTGCACGATCGGCGTGGCGATCACGTCGCTGAACACATGGCGTGGCAGCAACAGCGGCAGTTCGGTGTAGAGGTGGTCCATGTTGGACAACCCACCACCGAGAACGATGCAGTCGGGGTCGAGCAAATTGACGACTTGGGCCAAGCCCCGTGCGAGTCGGTCGGTATGCCGCGCCAGTGCCATCTGCGCGCGCATATCGCCGGCCGCCGCCCGCGCCGGCAATTCACTGGCATCGCGCGCGTCGGGTCCATCGGCGTCTCGCGCCAGGGCAGGCCCGCAGACGAAGGTCTCGAAGCAGCCCCACTGGCCGCACCAACAATGCGGGCCAGGCAGCTCGTCAAGCCGGGGCCAGGGCAGCTGGTTGTGACCCCACTCGCCGGCGACGCCGTGAGGGCCGCGATGGAGCCGCCCGTCCACCACGATGCTGCTGCCGACGCCGGTACCCAGAATGACGCCGAACACGACGCGATAGCCCGCGGCGGCACCATCGGTGGCCTCCGACAGGGCGAAGCAATTGGCATCGTTCTCCACCCGCACCTCGCGACTGATCTTATGGGCGAGGTCCTGATCGAACGTATGGCCGTTCAGCGCGGTAGAGTTCGCGTTCTTCACCCGTCCCGTGGCGGGGCTGATCACGCCGGGAATGCCTATGCCGATTGTCGCGGTGATGCGAAGCTGTGCTTCTACCTCGCGCACCAGCGCGGCAATCGCATCCAGCGTTGCTTCATATCCACTGGTGGGTGTGGGGATGCGGTGCCGGAGCGCCTCGCTGCCATCTGGCGCGAGGACGACGATCTCGATCTTCGTGCCGCCGAGGTCGATGCCGATACGGTGCTGGCTCATGGCAGCCGCAGCTTACGGCGGCCGGCGTGCCATTGACAGGCGGTGGTGCGGCGCCTTCGTGTGCGTCAGCAACCCGGTGGTCGCGCATGGTGTCGCTTGCCTTTGCCCTGGTGCTGATAGCCGCCTCGTTCGGCGCGCTGCTGGTCTGGATGAACCTCGCGCCCGGCCGAACCGCGCCGCGTTGGCCGCTCGGTGCGTTGCATGCCGTGCTAGGGACTGCGGGTTTGGCGGCTCTCCTGGTGGCGTTGCGAGGGCCGCCACGCGGCGAGGCGATGGGCGTGGGCGCATTCGGCCGCATTGCTGCCTGGCTGCTGGCGCTCGCTTTGCTGATGGGGCTAGTGCTGCTGTCGACACGGTTGCGCCACCGGCGGCTGACCAGTGGACCAATCGGCATACACGCCATGCTGGCGATCAGCGGCGTGGTGGTCCTTGCTGCCTATTCGCTGGTCGGGTGAATGCCGAGCGTTACCCGGCAATACCAGGAGTTCATCCTCGACCTGCTGGCGCCGCTCGCGCCGCAGCCGCGACGGATGTTCGGCGGCGTCGGACTATTTCATCGCCATGTGATGTTCGGGCTGCTGGTGCGCGAGGCGTTCTATCTGCGCGTGGATGAGCGCACGCGCGTGAAGTTCGAAGACGCGGGCAGTGGTCCGTTTACCTATGTTCGCGCGGGACGGACGGTGAGCCTGGCGGCGTATTATGAAGTGCCGGAGGGGTTGCTGGATCAGCCAGAACAACTGCTGGAATGGGCGCGCGATGCGGTCGCCGTGGCGCAGGCGGTGAAGCGACGATAGTGCCAGCAAGCGCCGAACCGCGACAGGGGGGTGACGTGTCATTGCGAGGAGCGCTGCGAGGAAGCAATCTCAGCCATTCACAATCCCCGTTCAGGATCGCTTCCTCGGGTCAAGCCCGAGGACATCCAGTGCCCGTCGCAGGGACGGAGTGGCGCGGGCGCCGGTTGCTGACGATCGCTGGGCTGTGGGCCGGACTCATGCTGGCCGCCTTCGCTTCCTCCCCGGCATCAGCCGAGGCAACGCAATCGCCGCTGCGGGTCGCCACGTTTCTGCTGCCACCGTACGTCATGCGGGAGCACAACCAACTGACCGGATTCAGTATCGATCTTTGGAATGCTGTTGCCCAAACGATGAACGTCAAGACCGACTATTTCTTGGAGCCAGATGTGAATGCCGTGTTCGCCGCCGTGCAGTCGAACAACACAGATGTCGGCGTCTCGGGCATTTACATCACCGCGGCACGCGAAGACCATGCCGATTTCTCGGTGCCGATCCTGAATGCTGGCATGCAGGTGATGGTTCGGGAGAGTGGCGGCGTAGCACGGCGCAACAGTCTGATTGCCTTCGTCGACCTGGTATTTTCCATCACGACTCTAGAATGGCTCGGTATCGCCCTCTTGTTCATGGTGGTGCCGGCCCACCTCATCTGGCTCCTGGAGCGCCGTCGCAATGAAGGCATCATTACCGACAACCACTATATTCCCGGCATCGTCGATGCGATGCACTGGGCCGCAACGACGCTGCTCTCGCAGGCGGACCGTACGCCGCGCCGCTTGCTGTCGCGCATAGTCAGCTTTGTGTGGATGTTCGTCGGTATCGCGTTCCTGGCACTTTATACCGCGCAACTCACCGCCAGCCTGACGGTCGAAAAGATCGGAGCGGATATCAATGGACCCGATGACCTGCCTGGCAAGCGGGTCGCCACGCTTCAGGCCAGTACATCGGCCGAGTATCTGCAAGAGCATGGTCTGCCGGTGCAGGCGTTTCCGGAAGATGCCGAGATGTTCAAGGCGCTGCTCGACGGGCAGGTTGACGCGGTGCTGTTCAGCGCACCGACACTGCACTACTTTGCATCGCATGCCGGTAGTGGAAAGGTGAGGATGGTCGGCCCCGAATTTCATAACATGGACCTTGGATTTGTCGTGCCGGTCGACAGCCCGCATCGCCGTGCGATCAATGCCGCTCTGTTGACCTTGCGTGAAAATGGGGCCTACGCGCGCATCTACGACAAGTGGTTCGGCCGAAACTGGTAGCGACGCGCTGTTGGTGGCCGATCGCGACCCGCGAGGCGGCTTCCCCCTCCTGCCGCCGAGCAGATGTTCAGCGGCGCTCATCGCCTTGTCAGTTTCCTCCGTAAAGTTGCGGTGGACAGCAGCCGCAACGAGGAGCGGGCGTAATGCTTGTGTAACGGGGGGAACCCGTTCAAGAGCGGTGGCGCGCGTGACGCCGGCGTGCGCCGTCGATGCCGTGCTCACTTGCGAATTCATCCCCGCTGCGGCATCGCCTCCGGCACGATCGTTTTCACGATCGACGCGTCCAGCGCCTCGTAATCGTGGTACCCGATCGTCGCGTACAACTCTGCCCGCGTCTGCATCCGATCTACCATGTTCTGCGTGCCGCCGTCGCGGGCGATTGCCCCATACAGCTCCGCCTGTGCCTTGTTCGCGACGCGCAGCGAGCTGACCGGCCAGATCACCATCTTGTAGCCCATCGCCTCGAACTCGCTCGCAGTGAAGAACGGCGTGCGGCCGAACTCCGTCATATTGGCGAGCAGTGGAACACCTGGCAGGCGCTCCGCCACAGCGCGGAACATGTCGGCGGAGGTCAGCGCCTCGGGGAAGATTGCGTCAGCGCCGGCCTGCAAGAACAGTTTGGCGCGTGCCACTGCGCCGTCGATCCCCTCGGAGGCCGCCGCGTCAGTGCGCGCGATGATGAACAGATGCCGGCGGGCCTTGGCGGCGGCGGCGATCTTGGCGGCCATATCGTGCGGATCGGCCAGTTTCTTGTCGTTCAGGTGGCCGCATTTCTTCGGCAGCAACTGGTCCTCGATATGAACCGCCGCTGCTCCGGCATCCTCGAAGCTACGCACCATGTGCATGACGTTCAGCGCCTCGCCATAGCCGGTGTCGCCATCGACCAGCAGAGGCAGCCCGGTCGCGCGCGCAATTTGCCGGATGAAGAAGCAGACTTCGTCGACCGTGATCATCCCGAGATCGGGGATGCCCATGGACGCAGTCATTGCAGCGCCAGACAGATACAGCGCTCCGAACCCCGCAGCTTTGGCCTGCAGCCCGGCCTGACCGTTATGTGCACCTGGCATGCGCAGGATGCCGGGGTTTGCGAGCAACCTGCGGAGGCGCTCTCCGGCCGGGGTCGTAGGAAGATCGGCGGCGACGAGGTAGGTCATGCGCGGGCACTCCTATGCGGCTCCGTCGGGGCTTATCCGATCACACGCGGGAAGGACAGCTTCTGTTATTGCGAGGAGAGCAGCAACGAAGCAATCCCCACCTGGGCGGCGATGCCGGGTTCCTGGCGGGGGGAATTGCTTCGTCGCTGCGCTTCAAGCAAGAAACATCCCATCACGGCCGGGGACAACTTGCGATGAGAGGGAGATCGCGGCGATCCGTGCTTTGCCGGCATTGAATACCATATGCATGATCCGCCCCTCCCCAATTGGAGTCTTTCCGCATGAACGGCATTCCCCTGCTCGGTCGCGCCGTGCGGCATGAATGGTTGCTCGACGCCGATTTCGTCAGCGTCAACCACGGTTCGTTCGGCGCGACCCCGCGCGTCGTGCTGGCGGCGCAACAGGACTGGCAGCGGCGGATGGAAGCCCAGCCCGGCCGGTTCTTTCGCAGCGTTCTGCCGCAGGCGCTGCGCCATGCCGCCGACCGCCTCGCGGCTTTCGTTGGCGCCGACGGCGAGGA
>JASHVB010000208.1 GCA_030039695.1 Acetobacteraceae bacterium | reverse complement strand
GCGGCCAAGGGCAGTCGATGCACTCACCCGGTGGACTCCGCTCGGTTCGACCCGGCCATTTGCCAAAGCTGCCTCTGCTTCATCGACCTCTGCGAGGATGCGCTGTGCTCGATCAAGGAACTGCTGTCCCTCTTCAGTGAGAGCAAAGCGGCGCGTGGTGCGCAATGTCAGGACAGTGTCGGTGCGACGCTCCAATGCGGCTAGGCGCTTGCTGACGACGCTCAACGCCAAACCCATTTCGCGTGCCGCCGCCGACAAACTTCCAGCGGCGGCAATACGCACGAACGTCCGCAGTTCCGCGATGTCGCTCAGCATGGCGCCCTCTCATTCTTTCCCCAACGTGGAGGCTGTCTCCAAGCTGGCCAGGATAATCGTTCGCGTGAGAAAGCCCAGATGCCAGGAGGAAGTGCTCCTTTCCCTCACGCGCAGGAGAATGTTATGGCAGTCACCGAACCGTTCTGGCCCAATGACGCCCGCCTCGCCATCAGCTTCTCGCTCATGTTCGAGGCCGGCGGTCAGCCTATTTCGGGCGCCGGCGGCGTAATCCCCGACCCGATCCAGAAAGGCCTGCCGGACCTGCCGACCAACGCCTTCTTCCAGTACGGCGTCTATGAGGGCGTGCCGCGGATCCTCGACCTAATGGACAAGCACCAGGTCAAGCTCTCCTCCTTCATGATCGGCCAGGCAGTCGAGAAGGCCCCTGACCTGGCACACGAGATCGTCAGGCGGGGCCACGAGGCCGCTGCACACGGTCGCACTTGGCAGAACAGCTATTTCCTCGATCCGGACGCCGAGCGGACATTCATCGCCAATAGCGTCGAGACGATCCAGAACGTGACCGGTCAGCGGCCTATCGGCTGGAACGCCTACTGGATGCGGAACTCGCCGCACACGCTCGATATCCTGCAGTCGCTCGGATTCAAATACCACATCGACGAGCCGAGCATGGACGAGCCGTTCATTATTAGGCTGACGGGCGGCGACTTCGTGACGGTGCCCTACACCTTCCACATGAACGACATCGTTTCCTTTCCTTTTGAGAATTACAACCCGGCCGCCTATGAGCAGGCGCTGAAGGACGAGTTCGACCAGCTCTACGACGAAGGCTTGCGCAAGCGCCGGATGATGGTTGTGTCGCTGCATGACCGCATCTCGGGCCATGCCAATCGGGTGCGCGTGCTCGACCGGTTCCTGGCCTACGCAAAGTCGAAGCCCGGCGTATGGTTCGCACGCAAGGATGAGATCGCGCGGTGGGCGGTCGAGCACCGCGCGATCACACCGGTTTACGAGCGTGGCACGCCGACCGTCAGCGGCCCGCCCGGGCCGGCAGCCTGAACTCAGTGTCACGTGAGAGGAGCATGCGGAATGCGCCACGCCTTTGTCGGCGCCGCCATTGCGGCGGCGCTTACGGCGACGCCCGCCCTTGCTGCGGAGGTGGAGATCGACGATCTCGTCGTTGCAACGACGATGCCGGACCAACGGCGGGATGCCGAGGTCAAGGCGGCGACTGCGTTCTACCGGTTTTGGAACACGGGTGACGAAGCGCTGCTGAAGGCGGCTCTCGCGCCGAGCTTCGTCGATCACGCGCTACCGCCCGGACGGCCACAAGGACCGCGGGGGCCCGCCTTTGCCTCAGAGCAGTTTCGCGCCGCGGTCCCCGATCTGAGCGTCGAGGTGCTGAAAATGATCGTGGGCGATGAGTACGTGACGGTCCACATGGTGTTTCGAGGGCATTTCACCGGGTTCTTCGGAAAAACCAAGGGTCAGGAGCAGCCGATCCGGTTCATCGCCACAGATTTGCTCAGGATCCGCGACGGCCGTATCACCGACAATTGGCATATCGAAGATAATCTTGCCTTGCTCACCCAGATGGGGGTCGCGAAGGTCGAGCAATGATCGACCGGCAGGCGACGATGGGCGCTCATGCCTGCCAACCAACTCCTCCGCTGCCATTGAACATTGATCCCGCGATTGCCGCATTCCGGCACAGGAGGGAGGGGGAACAGCAATCCTGTCCTTGGATGGGCATCGTGGGTCCGATGCGTTGCTTTGCGCTGGGATTTCCGACACTCGCAGACATGTTTTGCCCCGGGGACGTCACGTCCGCGGAATTGTGCGGCTTCGATCTCGAACGATGGCCGAATGTCGCTGCATGCGTGGGCTGTCCTCATGCGTTGCCCGGCTTTGTTGGCCCGTTCGATCTGTTCGCGATGCGCGATGCCGCGCTTTAGCGTGCCGCTCGGGTGTCGCAGCAGAGACACGGGAAACGTCCAACCGGTCGCAGGCGGACCGGCGGACTTGGGCATCGAGTGTCAGCCGGGCTGTTCGCTTCCTGGGAACTGGTGCGCGGCTCGGTGTTATCGGCACTGACAGCTTTTGCTCCATGCATTCGGACACCGGAAGCACCGCGTGCAGCCAGCTCGGAGCGATGCCTCAATCCGGGATCGCAGATATTAGGTACAGGACCTGCAAAGTTGGGCTGAGTTGGAACTGGTTTCCGAAGGTGTGGGCGAAGATCTGCGCCACCTCTCCCGATCTGTAGATCCCGCTGAGCGCGCGATCGACCTCGTAACGAAAATCGTCATCTCCCTTTGGTAATCCAAGCGCATACGGCTCGACTGTTAAGTATTGGTCAGCCAACAGCAAATTGCCGGGTACCTTACTGTTCGCTTGCAACACCCAGAGGATGGTGCGATCGGCGAAGTACGCTGATACCTTGCCGGAATCCACCATCGCCAACCCTTCGGCATGTGTCGCCGCCGGCTTAACCGTGGCATTGATCCCCGCAGCGGCAAGCGTATTTCGCAACTCCTGCTCAGTGGTCGTGCCAGCCAGGACGCCAACGGTTCGGCCTTCTAGTGCTTTCAAGCTCCGCGGACCGTTTACGGTGGTCATCAGCCCAGCGCCGTCGACAAATGTATCAACTGAAAAATCGATGAGCTTGCGTCGACCCATGGTAACCGTCGTCGCCTCACAAAGCAGGTCCGCTTTACCTTGTTGAATTGCGTCGAAGCGGTCAGAGGCGGTGACCGGCAAATAGGTTATTTTTAGCGACGGCAGACTCAGCTGCTGGGAGATGTGCTTGGTCACGGCCTGGCAGAGCTCTACGATGAAGCCCGCTGGCTTTCCAGCCGCGTCCTGATACGAAAACGGCGGAGCGTCGCGCCGATAAGCGATCCGGATTACGTTATCCTGCTTCAGACGATCGAGGGTCGCGGATTCGCCCGTGCCTGATAGAACAACCAATGCCGCCATGAAGGACCCGAGAAACCACTTGCGGTACATATTGCCCCCCTGCGTTGGAGGAGCATTCTGGCTGGCTGTGCGAGCGCCGGTCAAGAGAAGTCAAGTGGACATGGTAGTCGAAGCCGACCCAGACACGGCACACATCAGACGAGAGACCGCACGATGTCGGGCTTGACACGTGATTTACATTGGAGCGCGACAAAGATCGTGGTTCCCACAAAGGCCATCCGGCTCACGAAAGCCGTGGTCCGAACTTCCAGCTGCTTTCCCAGAAGATAGTTTGGTCGCAACGAGATGACCTCGAGCAGAACATCCGATGTCAACACATCGCATCCCGAGGGCAGACCGGCTGAAATCCACCCTTCCCGGCCGGGGAGAACGGGGGCCGTTGCCGACCGATTCTGTGGAAAAACGCAGGTCACGGCTCGTGTCGCGCAATATGCTCGGCATTAAAGCCGCCAACCAGCCTGACGATTTCAGGTGAACTTGCCAGTAACTGGCGAAGTCGCTTGTTGCCGTGACAGCCCGACGTTTCCGCACAGCCTCGACCGAGAGGGGCCTGTCCATCCTGGTCGATATGGTCACGGCGCGGGATCAGGCCTCTCGAATCGTGAGGCTGCACGCGACCGCCAACCAGGCTCCCTACGATTCAGCCGCGAGAATCGCATCAAACGATCTTGCTAGGCTGCCTGAAATGCTGTCGGGCAGCGCCGGCACCGTCAGTGGGGCCGCCGCAACCTCCAGAATGAACACTGCTGAACCACGGATGACATTTCCTGGGCGAAGCTCGCAAAGAACGAGCTGTCGGATTTCGGCAAACTTGACACGCCGTGTTTCAATCGTGGCCTGACCCAAGTTGGTCGCTCGAGCGTCAACGGGACAAATCCATAAGCGGATGGTGTGGGCACTCTCTAGCGCGCCATGAAGTCGTACGGCGATAGGGAATCAACGGAACAAGATCGCTTCGTCACGCGGTGCGGAAGTCGCGACAACCAAGATCGTCGACCGCTAGAAAGATGCGCTCCAGGTGGTGCCACCAGACCAACGACGGAATGTTGTTAGCCGCCCGCCATACCGGGGTCGCGATCTGCCAAAGCACTGATAGACGGTAATCGTCGTCGAGCATGCGCCGGCCATAGCCTGTGATGCCATGCGCGAGGAGCTCGGCGTGGCCAAGATCGTAATGCTCACGGATCGCGGAATGCACACGAGTGATCGACCGCCGGTTACCGCGGTAGCCGACGAAACGCATTCCGCAATTCCACTGCAAAGCCTGGTCAGCAGGGAGAAGGGAGAACTGAAGACGGAGACCAAATCAATACAGAACGAGCACACCCATTCACAGATCAGGACGGTGGTCGTCGTTGTTATCACTCTCGTCGCCGCACATATCGCCCACGCCGCAAGCGGCGGCGGCGGAAACTCCGATTACACCGCTCTCCAGAGAGCGGTGCTCGATGGCAAGGACATTCGAATGGTCCTGGACCTTTCTGCCTGCACGGCCCCAAAACCCGGCGGGTCCGGACCCGCGGTGAATGGTACCTTGCACTTCGATGCCTATATGATCGAAGGTGGCCAAACGATCGCGTTTGCTATGACGCACTTCACTCTACGGCCTGACAAGACACCGGTCTACGAATTCCTCGCGTTCCGAGTTCATCGGACTGGCGAGGTCGACGCCCACACGAGCTTCCTCAATG
>JASHVB010000207.1 GCA_030039695.1 Acetobacteraceae bacterium | reverse complement strand
GGCGTCGGGCGGTTCCGCCATGTCTTTCGGGGCGGCGCTGATCAGGAGGCCGTCATCGGTGATCCACCACCGGGTCCGTTCGCCGCGGACGTCGAGGCGGATTTCGGATTTGCCGAGCCGGTCTCGCAAGGCCATGGCGAGGCCAGCGCTCTCGACGAGACACCTTTTGCCGGAATGAGGTGGGCCAACCACGAGGTAACAGGGCATCGCACTGAGAAAATCGCGTTTGAAGCCCTGGCCGACCCGCTCGGATTTCAGCACCTCGACGAGGCGATCGAGCTGAGTGCGCATGTCATCGCGTTCGCTCTCGTCGGCGACATCCGGAACGGCGGTTTCCTCCTGCTTGATCGCCTCCAGCATGCGAGCATTGGCGCGGCGGATACGGATAAACATCACGAGTTCACAAAGAAGCCACAACGCGATGACGCCGAGCACGGCGCAGAGCCGTACCCACCGGGGCGCCAGCGGCGGGCCGAGAAGAAACTCACCGAAGAACCAGAGGACGAGGCAGAGGGCGAGGACGCCGATCGTTACGCCAAGACGGCGCGGCGACACCAGCCGGTGGAGGAACATCTTCACGACGCACCGTCCGGCGTGCTGGTCGCCGCCACTGCATGGAACAACTGCGCCACCTCGTTCGCGTGGCTCGTCAGCTCGTAACCGAGCCAGGCGAGGATCAGCAGCGACAGCAGCAGACAGAGAGCGGCGATGGTCCACACCGGAAGGTAGCGGACCAGCCGCACCCGATGGCGGACCGGCTCGCGTGGCGGTGTGTCCAATTTCGGGCGGACGCCGAAGCGGCGCCGGAGTGTATCGAAGAGGCGATCGCGCAGCTGGTCCACCGATGCGGTGCCGTCCCGCTCGAGACGGAACTTTCCCTGGAAGCCGAGCGTCAGGACGAAGTAGAACAGCTCAAGGAGATCCGTGTAGCGGCGGGGGTCTGCGAGCGTGCGCTCGATCAGCGTAAAGACCTTTTCGCCACCCCACGTCTCGCTATGGAACGTGCCAAGCAGGCTTGCGTGGGCCCAGTCACTCCGCTCGCCCCAGGCACTCGTGGACACTGCCTCGTCGAGCGCTGTGCAGAGCGTGTAGCGTGCGGCGGAAATCTGGCGCGGATCGAGCCCCGCGGCGAACGCTCTTTGGTCGAAGGCGCGGATCTGTGCGGCCAGAGCTGTCTTCATAGACTGTGCATCCGTTGCCGACGCGCCCAGTCGGAGGCGCGCGAGCAGGGCGAGCAAAGGCCACGCCTCCCGGACGAAAGCGCCGGAACCAGCTGGAGGCGACGGGGCGTCGATATCATCGCGCCGCTCGCCCGGCGTTCTGGGCGAGAGACGCCGCGTTCTATCCTCCTCGGTGTCGTTCGCGGCGTCGGCACCGGCACCGAAGAGCGGCAGATTGCGGACCCGATCAAGCATGGCCGGTCTGTCGGATCGCCCAGAACTCGAGCAGCAGGCCGGGAATGTCGGGGCCGATATGCAGCACGAAGGCGGGCGAGGTTTGCAGCCTGGCCCAGTATTCCGAGCGGCGATCGAGTTCGAAATAAACCGAGCCCGACCGGTAGGGAATTTCGCGTGGCGCAACCGGCATCGGGACGAGGGCAATGCCCGGGAGCTGCAGCCTGACGATCTCGCGGATCGCCTCCGCGGGCGCGATCTTTGCCTGGTTCGGCAGGCGCGTACGGAGATGCTCCGGATCGACGGAGGCGCTCACGAGGAGAACGAAGCACGCGCCGGAGAGGAGGCCGCGATCGGCGATCGGAGATACGAAGATGCCCTGGCCCCGGAACTCCAGCGGCAGGGCAATCGCCGTGTCGACCGTAAGAACGCTCAGAAGATCGCGGATGATCTTGGTGAGCTGGATGAGTGCGGGGCCAGGATTGGCGTGGAGCCAGTCCGGCATGACCGAGGGCCGGCGGTCAGTGCGGGAGAAAGTCGCGAGCGTGCCGCCGAGCCTGAGAGCCTCGCGATGTAGTTCGTAGGGCGGAAGATCCGGACTGCGAGCGAAGGAGCCGAAGAGCGGCTCGTAGCTGTTGATGAGCTCGAGGAGGGCGAAGTCGATCATGCCGGCAACGCTCGCGCCGGCTCGGGACGGATCAATACGGGCGGCGAGCAGATTGCCATGTCCGGCCAGCATTCCCGCGACCTCGCGTGCGAACCCGGCGAAGAGCGGATGGGCGCCGAGGCGGACCGAGGGCGGCACGAAATTGCCATCGAGCAGGACCTGCCCGGACGCATCGACGCGGTCGATGCGCGCGATCGGCATGGTGACCAGCTCCCCGTCGGGCTCGCCGTCGAGGATCAGACGCAGGTTCAAAAGTCCGACCGAAACCTCACCGGCCCGGCCTGCGCCGGTGCTGTTGCGTGCCGGCTGTTGTATCAGCCGGTAGCGGGCGGCAGCGACGTTGACTTCCGCGCCGTCCCCGGCGCGGGTCGGGACCGCGAGCCGGACGAGCCGGTTCGCGGTGTCCTTCGGAATGCTGATCGGATCGGGCCCCGGATCCCTGCTTGGTATTTCCACCGACGTCCCGTCAGGCAGGACGGCGCAGCATTGCGCGATGCCGACCTTGCCAAGAGGCAGGAGCGATGCATCGAGATCCAGAGAAACGACGCCCCAACAATGCGGCGCAGCGCGAATTCGATCCTCGAACGCGGCTTCGAACCAGCGCTGCTGCTGCTGCATGTGCTGAGGGCGTACGAGCTGGCCTTCGAACCAGAGCGGGCGACCGCGCAACGACATCGCCGTTTCCCTTAGAACCAGCCGCCGGACGGCGGGTTGGCGATGGACACGGATGTCGGTGCGAGGTCGATGGCGATCTTGTTACGGCTCGCCGGCGTGACCGGCAGAAGGCCGCGCCACGCCGCGCCTTGCGGCGTACGAAATCCGGCCACGACGCCGATGAATTCGGTCCCAGGAGCCGCCTCGTCCTTAAGCGTCATGTCCTGCCCAGGCAGCATCTTGAGGTCTCTGTGCGCCAGGAGATCGGCGCCGAGCGTCGCCGTGCCGTTGTAGAAGAGATCGTCGAAGCTCGCGTTCATGAAGGCTGTCTGGGATTTGAGATCGTAGATGCTGACCACGGTCGGCGAGGGCTGGTTATCCGAGTTCGGATTGAGCTGAGGGGAGGCGGTCACGGTCATCACGAGCCGTGTGGGTGAGGGCCCCCCGCACGCAGCGAGGGCGCTACAAAAGACGGCGAGGTAAGCCACGGCAGGGCGAGCACGCATCAAAGGTCGAACCCGTCCCTGGCGTAGCCTGCCGGGCGGGGCGGCTCGCCCCGCGTGCGCTGCTCGACGTCGTCCTGGAACTGCGCCCGGGCGATCTGGCTGAGCTCCTTCTCGAATGCACGGAACAGCCACCAGAGTTCGGCTTGGCGGGAACGCGTTAACCGTCCGCGCACCAGCTCGGCGAACCGCT
>JASHVB010000206.1 GCA_030039695.1 Acetobacteraceae bacterium | reverse complement strand
ATGTCCGAGAACAGGATCGCGGCATCGAAACCAAAGCGGCGGATCGGTTGCAGGGTCACCTCGGTCGCCAGCGCTGGACTTGTGCAAAGGGCGATGAAGTCCGGGACCTGCGCGCGGACGGCTCGATATTCCGGCAGATAGCGCCCAGCCTGGCGCATCACCCAGAGCGGCGGTGGCCAGACGGCCTCTCCCCTCAGCGCCTGCAGCAGCGGCTTTGCCTCATCCGCCATGCCGGTGGCCTTCCTTAATCCTAAGAGAAAATCTCTTAGTGGTGGCAGCGTCAGTAGGGGCTGTGGATCGTGGGGTACCTTGCATCGAACCTCTTACCAACCAGTTGTCCACACCATACTCGCCACCTAACTGATAGAAAATAAACATCTTTCTGGCACTGTCCCCCGCTATCTGACAGCCAAGCCCGGTTATCCTCCTGGCGCAAAATCGCTGGCCTTATCCCCGGTTCGCGGCCTACTGGCGCTGGCGGTGATGGAAATCCACAATATCCCCGTTATCCTGGAGTGCCATGGACCCGGTTCGGACGAATCTTCATCTGGTCTCGGATGCCACGGGCGAGACCCTGAATGCGATCGCCCGAGCGACGACAGTCGGCTTTGGGCGGGCCAATATCGTCTACCATCGCTGGAGTCTGATCCGTACCCGATTCCAGATGCATCGCGTGCTGGAGGGCATTGAGCATGAACCGGGGCCAGTCCTCACCACGCTGATCGACCAGGCGCTCCGTGGCGAACTGGACACCACCGGCCGGCGGCTCAGCGTGCCAATCGTGCACGTGCTCGATCCGGTCAGGCAGGTACTGCAGGAATATATCGGCGAGCAAGCCTCGGCCCGGCCCGGCCAGCAATACGCCCTGAACGCCGATTATTTCCGTCGCATCGACGCAATGCACTATGTGCTGGCGCACGACGATGGGCAGGCAGCGCCGGGCTTGGCTGAGGCCGAGGTGATCCTGGTCGGGGTATCACGCAGCTCCAAGACGCCGACCTGCTTTTACCTTGCAAACCGTGGCATCAAGGCTGCCAACGTACCGCTGGTGCCACACGCGCCCGAACCGCCCGGTCTGCAAAAACCGCATTGCCCGGTGATTGGCCTGACGCTGGATGCCCGGGCGCTGATCGAAATCCGACGCCACCGGCTGAAGTTGATTGCGTCGGGAGGCCCGGGTGGGGTCGTCCGGCAAAGCACCACCGAGTACGTGGATGAGGAAGCCGTACGCGCCGAACTCCAATGGGCCCGGCGACTGTGTAACAGCCGGCGTTGGCCCGTGATCGACGTGACCCGGCGCTCGATCGAGGAGACGGCGGCGACGGTGCTCCAGCTGATGGATGCGTGGCACCAGCGGCGGGCAGCGGCGGAGGGCAAACCCGCCTGACCGGACTTGCCTGACCTGCCGGGCCGGGCAATACAAACTCATGACCGATACCCTACCCACCGTCGTGGCCGAAGCGTTGCGCTACGACTTTCGCACTGCGGAGCCGAAATGGCAGGAGGCCTGGGCCTCGCATGGCTGCTTCCAGGTCGATGACGTGCCGACGGATGGCAAGCCGAAATACTACGTGATGGAGATGTTTCCGTACCCCAGCGGCAAGATCCACATGGGGCACGTGCGGAACTACACGCTCGGCGACGTGGTCGCCCGCTATAAGCGGGCGCGCGGATTTTCGGTTCTGCACCCGATGGGTTGGGACGCGTTCGGCTTGCCGGCCGAAAACGCCGCGCGCGAGCGCAAGACTCACCCGGCGACGTGGACCTGGGAGAATATCGCCAACATGCGCGCCGAGCTGCAGCGCATGGGTTTGTCGCTTGATTGGTCGCGGGAAATCGCGACCTGCGACCCCGCGTATTACGGCCATCAGCAGAAATTGTTCCTGGATTTCCTGCGTGCCGGCCTGGTGGAGCGCAAGGAAAGCTGGGTCAACTGGGATCCTGTCGACGGCACTGTTCTGGCGAACGAGCAAGTCATTGACGGCCGCGGCTGGCGCAGTGGCGCACCAGTGGAAAAGAAGCAGCTCAGTCAGTGGTTCTTCAGCATCACGAAATACGCCGAAGAGCTTCTCGCAGCCTTACAGAACATGGACCGCTGGCCGGAACGCGTTCGGGTGATGCAGGAGAACTGGATCGGCCGCAGTGAAGGGGCGAGGCTGTATTTCGAACTGGTTGAACCGATCGCCGGCATCAAGCGCGGCGAAGTCTATACGACGCGGCCTGACACCCTGTTCGGCATGTCGTTCCTGGCACTCGCCCCGGAGCACCCGCTCGCCGCTGCGGTCGCCATGCGAGACCAGGCGGCTGCGGCTTTCATTGCCGAGTGCCGTCGGCTCGGTACCAGCGAGGCGGCGATCGAAGGCGCTGAAAAGCGCGGCTACGACACCGGACTGCGGGTGCGGCATCCGTTCCTGAAAGAGGCGACCTATCCTGTCTGGATCGCCAATTTCGTGCTGATGGAATACGGCACCGGGGCAATCTTCGGTTGTCCGGCCCACGATCAGCGCGACCTCGATTTCGCGCATAAGTACGGACTAAGCGTAACACCTGTCGTTCTGCCGCCGGGTGCCGATCCGACGAAGTTCGAGGTGGGCAACGAGGCTTATGTCGGTAACGGCACAATCTACAACTCTGATTTCATGAACGGCCTCGATGTCGACGAGGCAAAACGGTTGGTCATCGCCGCGCTGGAACGCCGCGGTATTGGCGAGGGCGTGGTGAATTGGCGGCTACGCGACTGGGGTGTGTCGCGCCAGCGCTACTGGGGCTGCCCGATTCCGGTGATCCACTGCGCCACATGCGGCGTCGTTCCAGTCCCTGATGCCCAGCTTCCCGTCGTGCTGCCCGACGACGTGGCGTTCGACCAGCCCGGTAATCCGCTTGACCACCACCCGACATGGAAGCACGTTGCGTGTCCGCAATGCGGCGCGCCGGCCCAGCGCGAGACCGACACGTTCGACACATTCGTCGACAGCTCCTGGTACTTCGCGCGCTATTGCAGTCCGCATGCGGATGTACCGGTGGCACGCGCCGCAGTCGATCACTGGATGCCGGTCGATCAGTACATCGGCGGCATAGAGCACGCCATTCTACATCTGCTGTATTCGCGGTTCTTTACCCGCGCGATGACGGCGACCGGCCACGTGGCGGTGGACGAGCCGTTCACCGGCTTGTTCACGCAGGGTATGGTGACGCACGAAAGCTATCGCGCCGGGGATGGGCGCTGGTTGTACCCCGAGGAAGTCGACAAAGGGCCCGACGGCTCGGCGGTGGAACGCGGCACCACGCGGCCAGTAACGATCGGCCGCGTCGAGGCCATGAGCAAATCGA
>JASHVB010000205.1 GCA_030039695.1 Acetobacteraceae bacterium | reverse complement strand
CAGCCGTCACGACGGCTATGGAGCCGGATGGCAGGGCGACGGACCGCCGCCGTGGACCGGCTGGAAGCGCCACTGGAGGCGACAGATGCGCGAATGGGGTCGTAGCCAGACACAAGGCCAGGCCTACGGTGCGCGACCTCCGTCCAGCGGCAACCGCGCGTTCGACGAGTATCGCGCAGAGACACTGCGGCGGTTGGAGGAGGAACAGAAGGAATTTGCCGAATTTCTCGATCGCTTGCGGTTCGCGAAGGACAAGGCGGAGTTTGACCAGTTCATGACGGAACGCCGCCAGCGTCCACCGTCGCCGCCCGAGCCGCCACCGGGCGACGCTGGCACAGTCTAGTCGACGGGTTGTGGCCGGCCGAAAGCCGGCCACAACCATATCGTGATGCCTTGCGTTCGGCCGGCTGGACACCAGTTCTGTGGCACCACGTTTCGGTTGGCGTGGCTAACACAGGAAGGGGAGCGCCATGTCGGTTTCACGCCGTAGTCTGCTAGCTTTGGTTCCGGTCGCTTGGGCCGGATCAATGACGGCCGCGATGGCGGCATCGATGACATTCTCGGTGCCGTTGACCGGGGCGCAGCAGGTGCCGCCGGTCACCACCTCGGGCAGCGGCACGGCCAATCTGACGTATGACCCCGCGACGCGGAGGCTGCGCTGGTCGGTCAGTTTCAGCGGACTATCCGGCGAGGCCACCATGGCGCACATCCACGGACCCGCTGCTGAGGGCGCGAACGCCGGTGTGCAGGTCTGGCTCTCCAGGAAGGGCGTGGCGCCGTCAAGTCCGATCACCGGCAGGGCGACGCTGACCGAGGCGCAGGCAAAGCAGTTCATGGCCGGCGAGATGTACGTCAACGTGCATACCAAAGATCATCCGACGGGCGAGATCCGCGGCCAGATCGTCCCACCGAAGAGCTGAGATCCGCCTACAGGAAGCTGGCGAGCATCACTGCCACGGCGGCGGCGCTCGTCAGCGTCAGGAGTGCCAGGACACGCGATGCAACGCGCGGCGGCCTCGCGTTCGCGGGGAGCGTTTTGCGGCCGGTCAGCATCGGTCGCACCAGGTTTTGTCGCTTAACCACGGCATAGAGCGCGATCGCGAAAACATGCAGAACGACCGCGACGAGCAATGCGTCCCACAGCCAGCCATGCAGATCGTCGATCAGGTTGGACAGCCAGGCCGGCATCATGTCGCTCAACGGTCCAGCGTCGGCCACGTCGTTGTTGTCTATGATGCCGGTCAGCGACTGGCCCAGTAGCAGCCCAAGCAGCAGCACCACCATCCAGCCGCCGGCCGGATTGTGGCCGGCTTGCTCGTCCGGTTCGCGCCGGAACATGTGTGCGAGATGCCGTACCGCAGCGCGCGGCGAAGCGAGAAAGAGCACGAAGCGGGCGGTATCGCTGCCGATGAAACCCCAGGCGAGACGGAACAACACCAGGGCGAGGAGTGCCTCGCCGGCGTACGCGTGCCAGTCCATCGCGTTCAGGCGCCAGGTGACATAGGCCGCGGCGATCAGGGCAACGGTCAGCCAGTGGAACAAGCGGATGGGCAGGTCCCAGACGAGGATTGAGCGATTTGGGGGGTCCACGGGCGGCATGGGCGATGCTCTGCGGTTGATGGCACGGGGGCCTACGCCGGGGTATGGAAAGCCATCTTGGCGGCGTGGCGAAGATCGGCATAACGGCCTATATCGCCGTTGATCGTCCGGAGGTACCCCATGCGTCGCGCGCTTCTCCTGCTGGTGATGTTTTGGCTGGCCGTCCCGGCGCAGGCGCGGCCTCTGGAGTCGGCGATGCAGCGGCAACTGCTCGCCGTGTTCGCGCGCTACAACCGCGCCATCGAGGCCGGCAACATCGACCAGGCGATGGCGCTACGCACCGACGCAGTACGGGCCGCGCTCGCGCCGCACCTTCAGGCTCCGAACGACCGTGCCGCGTTTCTCGCCGATGCACGCGAGATGGTGCCCGAACAGATGCAGTTCCGCCACGCCGCGATCAACGATGCTGGCGACAAGGCGCTGGTGATTTTGCTTGCCAACAAGACAGTATCTGGAAAGCAGGAGCAGGACGAATTCGATCTGGGCTTCGAGCGGCAAGGCAGTGAGTGGAAGCTAGGGTGGTTGGCGGCAGGTCCGGGTCCGGCCGACATCAAGCGCTGCCCGGATCACAGCTACCAACCGGTCAGCGCCTATGCCGGCGGACAGACGGTGTCGCTGGCGGGGCGGATCGAGCGTGTCGCGTTCCTGCCCGACCATACCTTGGTGCTGCTAACAGCAGGCGATACCGAGGTGTGCGCGTTCCTGCCGGACAGCGCCGCGCTGCGCCAGCACGGCTTGGATCCGGCGATCATTCAGCCCTGGCGCGTCGCGAATATTTCGGGGGTGGCGGAGAAGACCGATCCGCAGAAAGTCCTGGTGAACAACATCACGGTGCATGCCGAGGATTAGCCGGCCAGCCGCAACGGCCTCGCGATAACAAACCGGTTCGCCACGATATCTGCGATAAGAATGCGTAAGAGTGTTCCGGGTCGTGACGAACGCCTCAGAGGAACCGAGAAAGCGGTTCACCGGTTGCCGGGACCTCGTCCTGAAGCGGCACGCCTCGGTGACCTGTCATGGCCGCAACAGCCCGATCGTGATGTCCGCCGATGCGCTCAGGCACATCAAGGCGCTCGACACACATCAAGGGTTCTATGCCTGGGAGGCTCTTGAAGACCTTGCCAGCGCATGGGACGAGGCTGCGCCGGCGTCTTCCTCCGTGCCGCTCGATCACGAGACGGATCAGCAACGGTCGTTGCCGCCACCGGATCCCCAGCCCGGACGTGTGAAGGCGCGGCGTAAACTCGATCCAGCTCCATTCTGGATCGTCGCCACCGAGATGAATACCGTCGCCTCGCGCGACCGACCGATTCGACGAACCCCGCCTCGACATGCGATTGTTGCCACCGCGCCGCGCCCGCCAACCATCGGGAGTCCGAAATCCGATGAGTGACAGCGACACGAGAGTCCGCCCCAAGGTCGTGCCGAAAACCGCGCGACCCCGCCTGCACAAAGTTATCCTGCTCAACGACGACTACACGCCGCGCGAATTCGTCGTCTTGGTCCTGAAAGGCGAATTCGGCATGACCGAGAGCCAGGCCTATCGCGTCATGATGACGGCACATCAGCGCGGCGTCTGTGTTGTCGCGGTGTATACAAAAGACATTGCCGAATCGAAAGCGACGCGCGCCACTGACGCTGCGCGCAAGCACGGCTATCCGCTGCTCTTCACCACCGAGCCCGAAGAGTAGCGCCGCCCGCCCTTGCGTTTCCGCGCTATCCGGCGACACTCGCTGGTGATGCACCGAAGTGGGAGGGAACCATGGGTTACAGAATCGCGGTGATGGGCACGGGGGCGGTGGGCGGCTACGCCGGCGCGCACATGGCGCGGGCAGGTGAGGACATCACTTTCATCGATCCCTGGCCAGAGCATGTCGAAACCATGCGCAGCAAGGGCCTGAAAATCTCCCACATACGCGACGTGCCGGAATGGAGCACGCCCGTGCGCGCGCTGCATGTCACCGAGGCGCAGCAGCTTGCAAAGGAGCAACCGGTCGACATCGCCTTCGTCTGCATGAAATCGTACGACACGCAATGGGCGACGCAGCTAGTCTCACAGTATCTGTCGCCGAACGGCTTCGTCGTGTCGCTGCAGAACTGCATGAACGAAGAGACAATCGCG
>JASHVB010000204.1 GCA_030039695.1 Acetobacteraceae bacterium | reverse complement strand
TGGGGCATTTCTTGATCGGCCGCCGGGCTTCCGGCGGGTACGGCTGCTCGGCAGTGGTGGAAACAGCGTAGTTCGGCGGCTGTTCCCAGCGATCACGGACAATGAGCACGCCCAGCAATGTGCCAGGGCCATCGCGGGATGGAAGCCGCTGAGCCTGCCGCTTCACCGGCGCTCGTCGCTACGACCGGCGCGAAAGGCGAAGCCAGCGCGGGAGGACTGACGCCGATCAGGATGACCAGCCTGCTCGCGCACGAACTGATGCCCCTCGGTCTGATCGCGACGACCTGACCAATGCAAGTGTCCAGGCGTTGTATCGGGAGAGCATCAGGATCTCTGGGGAAGTCGCGCCGCGGCGGCTTGAGCGGAGTTGCCAGAATTATCGGTTTGCCAGCCCAGGAGGTACCGTTTCTCGAATAGCGGCCGGAGCGTGCCGTCAAGGGCACGAGTCCGTGTCTGCAGCAGAAGGTGCGCACCACGCTTCGTCCACCGCATCTGTTGCCGCTTGGCAAAACGCTTGCTGATGACCGCGTTCACCGTCGATCCTGCCAGGCACGACGAGATGCGTGCAGCGCGACAAACCGGGTGGAGATCATTCCTTCCTGTTTTCCGCCGCGCAAGATGCGCTCGCCAGCCCGGAAGCGCTCGCCGTAGTTGATCAGCCTTCCCGTGTTCGACCTGATATAGACGGGGAATTCGTGAACCGCCTTCGCGAACATGCGCAGGTTCGGGTGTCCAGGAACTATCATGCCCGATCAGACCGGCCGCGGAATCGCAATTTGGCGCGAACGCTGACGGAACCCCTTCTTCTGTGCTGATCGGCGATTCGCGCCGAGCCCATCAGTGGGAGCGGGATCATCTCAGAGTTTCTGCTTACATCGAACGCCGACGAGCGGACTGACCTGATCCATCATATTGGCCACTCCGGCACCTGCTGGTCAGCGCGCAGTCGTAATTGCTGCAGGCGCATGCCATCGAACACGTCGCCTGGAATGATCGCCTCGGCACTAGCCAGGCCAGGCAGGCTGGCAGACGCTTCGTTCAAAAAACGGCGTGACAGCAGGGCAGCGTTATCACGCAAGTAAGCGCCGTTCCACCAGGTAAGAATTGCCTCGCGCGCACTCCGCAGCCGTTCATCTGATGGCAGACGGTCCCGCTTTTGCCGCTGGTTAACAGCGCGGTGTGCAGGCAGAAGGTTCCAGAGATCGCTGCACGCCCACGCTGACCACGGGATGCAGTGGTCAATGTCGAGCGATCGGGGATCGAGCCGGCGACCACTCCACACGCAGTAGAGCGGTTGACCGGCGCCGAGCTGGGTCAGAGCCAACTCGCGCGGCAGTGCGACATCGCGTGACGGCTCGAGCCACGTCATCGCCGCGGCCACAACGGCTTCATCCAACGTTCGGCCCTGACGTTCGGCGTAGCTGCGCATCAGCCTTGTCCATTCGGCGATCAACGCGGGTTCGACCCAAGCCGCGAACCGACGCAATGCGCGCCAGAGGTCAACCGGAACGCGGAGCGAGCCAAATCCGGCCAGGTAGTTTTGATCGAGAATAACGCCACTGCCTGTTATCTTCTCGCCACGCCGTCGCTCCGCCGGCAGGATGGGGCCGCCGTTCGGATACGTCATGAAGTTCGCAGGCATGCGGGCGATCGTATCAGCGGCAGCCTGCAATGCTGCATGAACTGCGATCGCGACATCGCCGGAGAACCGGCCACCGACGCGAAGATCCATGCGGGACACGAGACCGCCGAGCAGGGACCGGAAGCCCGCGTTGGCGAAACCGAGGCCGTCTGGACCGGCATTGGTTGGCCTCTGGGGCAGGCTACGTTCGACCAGCGGCAGATACAGGCGTAGCCAGTTCAGCGCGACCAATCCCAGAGGCAGCAACACGTGGTCGTCGCCGGCATCCTGTGCCAGACCGGTCGAGCCGTCCGCGGCGCGACAGATGACCCGAAGCAGGCCCAGCTTGTACGTGGCGCTCTTCTGGTCGTCGAGAATAAGGTGTCGGAGCAGCGGCAGCGCGCCGGTTCCATCGTCCGGCAACCTCAACGCGACGCCGGTCCAGTGGACGTCAGGCCGGCCCCGCTGGTCCCGCAGTTCTTCGACCCGGACAACCATCATGCCGTACGACCGGGCCAGTCCCTCCACCTCTTCGAGCGAAACCTGGTGCATCGCGGCTTCCGGCGGTGACGGGCCGTACCGCAGGGTGATTGCCAAGAGGCCTCCAGGCTTGAGGAGGGATACGATCTTGCGAAATGCCCGTGCGCGCTCGGCGGGAGGTACGTGCTGCCAAACAGCGCTAAGCAGCACGAAGTTGAACGCAAACCCGAGGCGCAGCGTGGCGGGCAATGCGGGCAGGCGGTCGTCCAGCCAGCGTATACGAGGGTCGGGATGGAGCGTCTCGGCCTCGCGCCGCATCCCCGTGCTTGGCTCGACAGCGACCGCATCGAAGCCCTGCGACGTCAGCCAAGCTGCGTCGCGCCCGGTTCCGGCGCCGACGTCGAGAGCCAGCGACCCGGGTGCGGCCGACAACAGGGCACCGAGCCAACCATGCAACTCTGTCGGCCGTACGGCTTCGTAGCGCGATGCGAGCGACGCCGCGTGCGTATCATACCAGCGAATCGAATCGGCGGGCATCAGGAGCGGCTTCTTTCAACCGGAAGAGTATAGCGGATGGAAAGCGTCCCGCCGACCGCGACCCCGCCAACGGCATGTTCCGGTTTCTACCGCCTGCGCTTTCAACCGATCCTCTGGGGCGGCACCGCACTCCTGCGTGAGTGGGGCAGTATCGACAGGCCGGGACCGGTGCGGGACGATCACCACGCCAATGACCAGGCGGCCATCGTCGCGGCGGCCAAGCTGCAAAGGTCAAAGCGCCGGCGCGGTTACGCCCAGGGTAGGGGCGGGGAGGGGCGGGAGCCTGCTCGCGTGCGGAGTGATGTGCCTGGCATGCTATCCCGCTCCGCGTCTTTTCTTTACCGACGCTATGGTTGCGACGTGGCAGGGTATCCTCATTCCGCGTGCATGCTGGCTTGAATCCGATGCGACAATATTCATCACGAAATGACCAGGCGGTTGTTTCTGTACTTGTCGACGCCGTGGCCGCCAAGTCGAGGATCTGGGCTACAAGGCATTGACGGCTATCGCCGCGCTTGAGGCCTGATGTGGCGCCCTGGTGAGGATGCCGGCATGACTTTCCAACGGTGGCGCGCGCTTCATTGCCGTAAGGGATCACCACGTTCGGTTTTAGGGACATTGGATTTGATCATCGCCATTTACCTCAACCCGACGAAATCCGGCCTTGCAAGGCTCCCACTGAAGGAAATCGCATGGTTCGACGAGAGCTGTCCCGCGAGGAACTGTTCGCTTTGGTGTGGGAGAAGCCGACCTGTGAGGTGGCCGGCGAGCTTGGCATATCTGACGTTGCTGTCGGCAAATTGTGCACGCGCCTGCAAGTGCCCAAGCCACCGCGAGGATACTGGGCCAGGGTGCAGTCAGGACAGACCCCGAGACGTCCACCGCTTGCAGCCTTTCGCGAGGAGATCGACCGCAGCCGCCGGGAGGCGACGCGGGCAAGTGCGGCCGAAACGCTGTCAGGGTTGCAGCAACAGTTCTACAAGGCCGCCATATCCGATCTGCAGGGTCGAGGTGTCGACGCAGAAGGTGTCGACCTGCGGGGTGGCAAGCTGCCCAATCTGAGTCCTGACCTCGCTGCTCAGATACTGTTTCTCATCCAAAGCCGTGGACATGACTGGCTTCGTGGCGGAAAGGTGGGCTCGGGTTGGAGCCACGGGGCCGAAAGCAGTCTGGCCAAACTCGTTGAAAGGCTGCTTGCGCTTGCCCGCCCGCAGGTGTTGGTATTTGAGAGCGAACGCAAAAAGGGATTGTACGCAGCAAACGGGCCTGTCGTCCTCGTGCGCTTGACGGCGCCTTTGCAAGAACGAATCGCCGCGCTTGTTCGCATCGTGCGTGACCAGAAGCTCCAGCATGTCGTTATGCCACTGATGGCAGTCGATCATGCCTGGTCCGTCCACCATATCTATACGCCAGAGGCGCGCCTGTTTTTTGACAGCACTCTCTGCGTTTCCTCGACCGAGGTCTGGGTTGAGTGCCTGCGAAAGGCTTGGCGCGAAGAGGATTCGCCCGAGCACTTCGCGACAGATCGGCTGAAGCTGCAGGCGATCATGCCGATCGATTACTTGCCTCCACGCGAAATTGCGCTGTCTTCCGTGATCTCCAGCGCCGCTGTGAGACCGTATCGTGAGCAACTTCGTGGACTGCTCGAAGCTGAGCAAGTTTATGAGATGATGTCGCACGCAGCTTACGCAGTCGAACGGGAAGTCCCCGGTGGGACGCTTGCGCTCGCGGAAAGAGTATGGTTCGGCGCGGAACGGCCTTTCCAGTCAGCGCGGACC